>NZ_JAUSZN010000003.1:0-42500 GCF_030817595.1 Neobacillus niacini | reverse complement strand
AGAAAGCCGCCTTCGCCACTGGTGTTCCTCCACATCTCTACGCATTTCACCGCTACACGTGGAATTCCGCTTTCCTCTTCTGTACTCAAGTCCCCCAGTTTCCAATGACCCTCCACGGTTGAGCCGTGGGCTTTCACATCAGACTTAAAGGACCGCCTGCGCGCGCTTTACGCCCAATAATTCCGGACAACGCTTGCCACCTACGTATTACCGCGGCTGCTGGCACGTAGTTAGCCGTGGCTTTCTGGTTAGGTACCGTCAAGGTACCGGCAGTTACTCCGATACTTGTTCTTCCCTAACAACAGAGCTTTACGACCCGAAGGCCTTCATCGCTCACGCGGCGTTGCTCCGTCAGACTTTCGTCCATTGCGGAAGATTCCCTACTGCTGCCTCCCGTAGGAGTCTGGGCCGTGTCTCAGTCCCAGTGTGGCCGATCACCCTCTCAGGTCGGCTACGCATCGTCGCCTTGGTGAGCCGTTACCTCACCAACTAGCTAATGCGCCGCGGGCCCATCTGTAAGTGTCAGCGTAAGCCGACTTTCAGCTTTTCCTCATGAGAGGAAAAGGATTATCCGGTATTAGCTCCGGTTTCCCGAAGTTATCCCAGTCTTACAGGCAGGTTGCCCACGTGTTACTCACCCGTCCGCCGCTAACCAAAAGGTGCAAGCACCTTAAGATTCGCTCGACTTGCATGTATTAGGCACGCCGCCAGCGTTCGTCCTGAGCCAGGATCAAACTCTCCAAGAAAGTTGATTAGCTCATTTGTTACGTTGGCTTAGCTTTTTAATAAAAGCTAAAAAAATTGTTTGTTGACGTTCTTGTTTGTTTAGTTTTCAAAGAGCAATTTATAGTAAAATTGGAGCGGGTGATGAGAATCGAACTCACAACATCAGCTTGGAAGGCTGAGGTTTTACCACTAAACTACACCCGCATATAAAATTTGAATGGTCGGGAAGACAGGATTCGAACCTGCGACCCCTTGGTCCCAAACCAAGTGCTCTACCAAGCTGAGCTACTTCCCGTAAATATGGCGCGCCCGAAAGGAGTCGAACCCATAACCTTCTGATCCGTAGTCAGACACTCTATCCAATTGAGCTACGGGCGCATTTCTTAAAGTCAACTTTTATATTGTATCAAACTTGATTTGTTATGTCAACATCTTTTTTGGTGCGGCCGAGAGGACTTGAACCTCCACGGGGTTGCCCCCACTAGGCCCTCAACCTAGCGCGTCTGCCATTCCGCCACGACCGCATATGTTACAGCGACATTTACAATCATACCAGACTATCAACCGTTTTTCAAGAGTTAATAATTGGTTGGTGCGGGTGAAGGGAGTCGAACCCCCACGCCTTGCGGCGCCAGATCCTAAGTCTGGTGCGTCTGCCAATTCCGCCACACCCGCATATTAAAATAGAAAGTTATTTTCACTACCGTAAAAAAACTTTGGTGAGCCATGAAGGACTCGAACCTTCGACCCTCTGATTAAAAGTCAGATGCTCTACCAACTGAGCTAATGGCTCACAATTGCTTAAAATATCTTTCGGTATTTTTCGCAAAATCCGCCGAAGCATTTTCAGGGATGTTATGATTTGGCTGGGCTAGCTGGATTTGAACCAACGCATGTCGCAGTCAAAGTGCGATGCCTTACCGCTTGGCTATAGCCCAATATTATTAATCCGTTAAAATAATGGCGGTCCGGACGGGACTCGAACCCGCGACCTCCTGCGTGACAGGCAGGCATTCTAACCAACTGAACTACCGGACCAAATTAATATTTTAGATAAGAAACAGGAAATGAGCTATAATCATCTCCCGTCCCTGATGACCCCTACGGGATTCGAACCCGTGTTACCTCCGTGAAAGGGAGGTGTCTTAACCACTTGACCAAGGGGCCTAAATTTTTATGGCGGAGAAGGAGGGATTTGAACCCTCGCGCCGGTTACCCGACCTACACCCTTAGCAGGGGCGCCTCTTCAGCCTCTTGAGTACTTCCCCATAAAAATGGCTCCGCAGGTAGGACTCGAACCTACGACCGATCGGTTAACAGCCGATAGCTCTACCACTGAGCTACTGCGGAATAATATAATGCTTTCTCTGTCGGACAAGCACGATTACCTTGTCGACTCTTTACATTATAATGACGTTGTATTATAAAGTCAATACGATTTTTCGATAAAATAACTTGCAAAATATTTCCTTATTCCTCATGTAACTCTTTTACCTTTACTAGCTTACCTCTGCACTTGCCACACACGTAACGACTTGTATTAATGCTTCGTTTTCTTTTATATTGCTGATGGCATGTTGTACATTGATACAGGAGGATTTTTGTGGAGGTGCGTTTCTTAGGTTTGTCTAGCAGCGGACTACAAAATCTCGGTGCGCCTACTTTTTTCAATAACATTTTAAAATCGGAATCACGGTGCTGATATCCTCTTCCTTCTATATGAAGATGGTAATGGCAAAGTTCATGTTTAATGATTCCAATTAGTTCGTTTAAGCCTAGTTGGTCTAAGTATTTTTTATTGATATCGATATTGTGAGTCCCAAGCAGGTATCTTCCCCCAGTTGAACGGAGCCTGCTATTAAAGGAGGCTTTATGCCTAAATGGCTTACCAAAAGATTCAATTGAGACTTTTTCAACGAGTTTTTGTAGTTCTTTATCCTCCATTTAGTTTCCCTCCTTTTTTATGCGAACGTGACAACCTATTATAGCATATATTGTATATACCTTTAATGATCTACTTTTCGGGAGGGTTAAGTATGCCGACTTGGTTTCAAAACCAAATGAAAAGAGCTTTCTACGAGAAGGACCGATACCAAATTAAACTGTTAAACCAATGCTGGTTTTTTTACAGAAAAAAACACATTTCGTAAGGAGATCCAGTTCTGTTATGGGGTTTTTATAGTTTGGGGTGCAAAAATCAAAGAGATTTGCACTCTATTCTCTTACCCTAAACGATCTCGAATATTATGAGTGACCGTTTTCTATTCTTTTTACCGTTATCGGGCTCTTATCACCTTGATGAGTGACCGCTCTCTCTCCTTTTAACCGTTTTCGGGTTCTCATCGCCTTGATGAGTGACCGCTTTCTCTTCTTTTAACCGTTTTCGGGTTCTCATTGCCTTGATGAGTGACCGCACTCTCTCCTTTTAAACAGGTTTCGGGCTCTCATTACGTCAATACGGGGTCGCTTTCTCTTTTTCCACTAATTTCGGTCACACAAGAATCCCTGATCTTTTGAACAAAAAAAATGATGACCAACTAGCTAGTTGGCCACCAAATTCTACATCATTTTGACGGAGGCAGCATGGTTAATGCTACTCTGCCCTTTTTCATATCCACAGAATCTACCCAAACGGTTACGACATCTCCAACAGATACTATATCTAATGGATGTTTTACAAAACGATTACTTAACTTCGATATATGAACTAATCCATCCTGCTTGACGCCGATATCGACAAAGGCACCAAAGTCGACTACATTTCTAACGGTACCCTGAAGTTCCATCCCTGCACTTAAATCTTCTAATTTAAGAACATCCTTTTTCAATAATGGACGTGGTAAGTCATCCCGAGGATCGCGCTCCGGTCTAACAAGTGCGTCAATGATATCTTTCAAGGTTAGTTCCCCAATAGATAATTCAGCAGACACCGCTTTAAGGTCAAGTCCACTGAGCGCATCCTTTAATTCCGCTGTTCCTAGATCCTTAGCTGAAAAGCCTAGACTAGTCAATAATTTCTTCACTTCATCATAATTCTCCGGGTGAATTCCTGTTCGGTCTAACGGCTGCTTCCCATCCAATACCCGCAGGAAGCCGATTGCTTGTTCATAGGTTTTTGCTCCAAGGCGCGGGACTTTCTTTAATTGTACCCTGCTAGTAAACTTCCCTTCCTCTTCCCTTTTCTTCACAATATTTTGTGCGGCGGTTTTGGTTAATCCCGCAACATATTGGAGCAAGGAGGCTGAAGCTGTATTCACATTAACCCCTACACGGTTTACGGCTGTTTCGACAACAAAATGCAACGATTCCGATAGACGCTTTTGCGTAACATCATGTTGATACTGGCCCACCCCTACTGATTTAGGGTCAATTTTTACTAACTCAGCAAGCGGATCCTGTAATCTGCGTGCGATTGAAACTGCACTTCTTTCTTCCACCTGAAAATCAGGAAACTCTTCTCTTGCTATATCTGAAGCAGAGTAAACACTGGCTCCCGCTTCATTAACAATTAAGTAATAGATTTCTTCATCCATTTCTTTAAGGATATCAGCGACGAACTGTTCCGTTTCCCTGGAGGCTGTTCCATTGCCTATAGCCGCCATCTCCACCTTATACTCACGAAGAATTCGAATGAACTTCTCTTTCGCTTCCTTTGTCTTTGATACTGGCGGATGCGGATAAATCACATCAATTTTCAGTACCTTACCGGTTTCATCCACAACAGCAAGCTTACAGCCCGTTCGATACGCAGGATCGACACCAATAACGACTTTCCCTTTTAATGGCGGCTGTAAAAGTAAGTTACGAAGATTTTCAGAGAATATATGAATAGCTTGCTCTTCGCCTTTATCATTTAGCTCACTTCGAATTTCCCTTTCTATCGAAGGCTGGATCAGACGCTTATAGCTATCTTCAATTGCCTCTATAACGGATGCTGCCGCTGGTGAATGCTGAGCACGGACCCATTTTCTTGCTAGATAGGAAAGAATAATGTCATTATTCATTTTTATCGATACCCTTAAGATATCTTCCTTTTCACCGCGATTTAATGCAAGAATTCGATGCGGAACAATTTTATTTACAGGCTCCTCATATTCATAGTACATTTCATAAACCTTTTTCTCGTCCTTGTCTGCGTCTTTTACGGTAGATTCCACTTTACCAGACTTAAAGGTTTCATTCCGAATCCACTTTCGGCTTTCCGCGTCATCAGAAATCATCTCAGCTATAATATCTTTTGCACCGGCAATCGCATCTTCAACAGTGAGCACTTCTTTTTCATCGGATAAAAACTCCTTAGCCTTATCCTCAATTGGTGTCATCGAAAATGTTAATAACCATTCTGCTAAAGGCTCAAGACCCTTTTCCTTTGCAACCGTTGCTTTCGTTCGTCGCTTTTGTTTATACGGACGATATAAATCTTCTACTTCTTGAAGCTTTTCTGCTTTTGTTATCTTATGTGTAAGTTCGTCAGTTAGTTTACCTTGCTCCGCAATAGTCCGAAGTACTTCTTCTTTTCTTTGCTCAAGGTTTTGTATGTATTGCCAGCGTTCCTGGATATCTCGTATTTGGACTTCATCGAGTGCTCCCGTCATTTCTTTACGGTAACGGGCGATAAATGGCACGGTATTTCCCTCATTCAATAGAGAAATAACACTTTTAACCTGCTTTTGAGATATGGCTAATTCGGAAGCTACCTTCCCAAGAAGCTGTTCATCTTTCACAACTGTATCATTCACAACACAAACCTCCATTCCTATTACCATATTGTATCAAATTACCTCAATCGATTCACATAAATAAAAAAGAGCAAGCTGATTAGCTTGCTTAGGCAGAAACAATTATGAGGGCAGAGCATACGTATAAAAAAACGCTCTTTCTTAAAAGAGCGTGCGTAAATACTAAAATTCGATGAGACCTATACTTACTCGCAAGGCTTCATCCACTTTTTCCATCATTTCGTCATCGAGATGGGTTATTTTATCGGTTAACCGCTGTTTATCAATTGTACGAATCTGTTCTAAAAGTATGACTGAATCTCGTTCAAAACCGTAGCGCTTCGCATCAATTTCCACATGAGTGGGAAGCTTCGCTTTTTGAATTTGTGCTGTAATCGCTGCAACAATAACTGTGGGACTAAACCGATTCCCGATGTCGTTTTGAATGACAAGTACAGGACGGACGCCGCCTTGCTCAGAACCAACAACTGGGGATAGGTCCGCGAAATATACGTCACCACGCTTGACAATCAAGGGATTACCCTCCGCTTACAAGACGTTCAACTGTGTGTTCTGCCTCAAATTCTGCTTGAAACATTTCCGATGCAATTGTTAAATTGATCATCGCCATTTCCATGTATCCACGTCTCATGGATTCGCGAATTTGTCTCTTTTTTCGTTCGCGTAAATACATTTTAGTTGCTTGATAAATAAACTCGCTCCGGTTAACGTTTTCTAATTTTACAAAACCATCTAACTCGGTTAAAAGATGTTGCGGTAATTTTACTAAGATTTCCGTAGTTGCGCCGGATTCAGACACAAACATACACCTCCACCATCACTACACACCAATTTTTCTATCTACCATATTTAATAATACCACTTAATGCCCAAAATGCATAGACTAATTATAATACTACTGTATTATAGGCCAAACAAACTACCTTTTATGCACTAAAATTCCGCATTATCATAAATATGTTACATTTTCATTATTAGCCCACTTATTCGTGAAGAAGATAATTTTTTAATACGACAATTTTCCCACCCTGTTTATATAGACGGGGTACTCTAGTTGAGATGATACAAGGTACTTCATAGTTGATTGTTTCTAGTTTTTTCGCAATTTCATTAACAGAAATAAATTCATTATTCTGTTTACCAATTAAGGTAACGGTCGTCCCAACCGGAACGGCATGTGGTAATTTTACCATACATTGGTCCATACAAATCCTGCCAACAATTGGAACCCTTTTCCCCTCAACCAATACTTCCTGACCTTGGAGACGACGAATCCAACCGTCTGCATAACCGATTGGAATGGTACCTATCCACTCTTCTCCCTCCGTCTCATAAGTAGCTCCATAGCTTATTTTCTCACCCTTATCCATTTTTTTCACATGAACAAGCCTTGAACAGAGTGAGAATGCCTCCTTAAGGGGGAAAGGTAACTCTTGTTCAATCTCAGGGGAGGGTGTTAAGCCATACATTGCAATCCCAAGTCGAACGGCGTTAAAATGGGCTTTTGAGAAGCGTAAAGCTGCCGCACTATTGCTGCAGTGCACGTACTTTGGACGTTCCTTTAAAACAGATAATAAATCATGAAATAACTGCATTTGTTTTTCGAAATATGTTAAATCTACTTCATCTGCTGTTGCAAAGTGTGTAAATATCCCCTCAATATGAATTCGGTCATCATTAGAGATCATTTGCACAACTGCTGCTAACTCTTCCTTGGTTCGGATTCCAATCCTCCCCATCCCCGTATCTAACTTTATGTGAACGGAAAGAACCTTATCATGTGGAAGATAGGGCTGAGCCGCTTTCACCCATTCTAGTTGGAACACTGTAACCGTGATGTTAAATTTAACCGCCAGCTCCACATCCTCTGGACGTATAGCACCCAATACTAGAATGGGCACTTTTATCCCCTTATTCCTTAAGGCAATTGCTTCATCCATAAACGCTACTGCTAAATAGGTCGCTCCCGCTTCGAGTGCACTCTCAGCCACTTTAACGTCACCATGTCCGTAAGCATTTGCTTTGACTACAGCTATGATATCCACCTCGGGCGGCAAAAGTTTTTTAACGGAGGCAACATTTGCGAGAATACAATCTAGATCGACTTCTGCCCATGTATCTCTATAAAAAAAGCCCTGCTCTGTCATTGTTCCACTTCCTAATTAACTAAAGTCACTTTTATCATATTTTAATTTTACCTTATTGATTATCAAACTACTTATTTTAATTGTCAAACAAAAAACAGGCCCTAAAGAGAGCCTGTATCCTTAAATCCTATTTTTCTACATCACCTTGAACTGTTCTTGCAATCTCAATGAGTTCTTCTTCAGTTAAGTCGTTTGAAGCAACCATATAGTCAACACCATCGGTGGTCCAAGTAATCGAACCTTCCGAAACAGCACCAATGGTAACACCTAAATCAACTAAATCTCCATCCACATATGTCGGTGATGTAGAAGCTTCTTTCACCGTAACCTTTTCTTGTACAATTGTAAATGACTTTTCACCCTCATACGTTAACACGACGCGCTTACCATTTTGAAGCTTTACTTCTTTTTCATCGACTAATTTTGCACCTAAATCAGCAGTAGGATATTTAACGGTAAATGCCGTATCCTTGCTATCTGCCATCACAGGCAGGTTAAGGTCAGCACGAGTCATATTCTTTTTCATATCAAAATCACTGTCATCAAAGCTTGCATTAAATTTAACCTTAGAAAACTCCACTGTTACAAGTGCTTTTCGATCAGGATCCATCACTTTTACTACCGCAGGTGATAAATCCTCCTTGTTAAGTTTAATTTCTTGGGTTGGCAGCATACTATTGTTTTGGTAGCGGGTTTTGGTTTCAAATACATAATGTTCTTTTGTGGAAGAAAACTTCGCTTCTTTATCTTCAACGATATCTTTTATTAATGATTCGTATAAATAGGCCTGGCTGCTGTTTTGCGGCCAATCACTTTGGAACTTGAAACTCTTCTTAAGAGCAGGAGTTAACACAAATACTCCTTCATTATTGCGTAAAATCATTTGGCTTTGGTCTTTTTCAGCATTTTTTAAATTAACACGATAAAACGTTGGATCTTTATGCCAAATTTCAACGTTATAGACCTGTGAATCGGCACCCATTTTTAACGTCATTTTTGCATCTACTTTATAACCTGATAAATCATTTAGTTTTCCATTTAACTCCTTCACCACATCTTCTTTTGATTTAGAGCCACAGGCTGCTAGTAAAAAAACGACCAGTAATCCCGTAATCACAAGCAACAACCTTTTCTTCAATTCCTTCAACCCCTTCTTGTCTCATTTTCATATGAATTTAAAGAAGACTTGTCTCTCCCATTTCCCTATGAATATATGAGACAACCTTTTGGAATATGTTAAAGGTTTGTCCGTTGTGATCATTTTTTCTACTTTTCCTCGATAATTACCTGTGCAACAGCATAATCTCTGCTATGTGAAATAGAAAGAAATCCATTCGTTTCGGGTCTTACTATATAGGGCTTTCCTAATGAATCTGTCTGGATTTCAATATCTAAAAACGACAGTTCTTTCCCTATACCCGTGCCAGCAGCCTTTGAATAGGCTTCTTTCGCCGCAAACCTTCCTGCTAAAAATTCAATCTTTCTACGGTCCGGCAGCTGTTCAAAAGTTTGTTTTTCATTATCAGTCAGTATGCGGTCAATCAATTTCCTTTGTCTAGTGACTATATCTTCAATCCTTGAAAGTTCAATAATATCAATACCAATCCCTTTAATCATTCGCAGGTACCCCTTCTAATTAAGTTAAAATATGCATAATAGTACAACAGGATATCAATTCAGTCTATTATATAAGTAAGTCCATTTAGGAGGTTATTATGTTTACGAGAACAGAGAGTTTTCGCGAATTTATCCGCTTTTATCCAGTTATTTCTACTATTATTGCCATCCACTTCCTATTATATATTTTTACGACTTTACCTATCTTTCCAAACTTTTGGTTTAAGGCCACTTTTTCGGGAGTAAACCTCTATATTAGGGAAGGGGAATATTGGAGGCTGGTAACCCCTATCTTTATGCATGGTGGTTTTACTCATGCGTTATTCAACAGCTTCTCACTAGTCCTTTTTGGGCCAGCACTTGAAAGACTGCTAGGTAAAGGTAAATTCGTATTGGTCTATCTTGTTTCAGGCATCCTAGCTAATGTGGCTACACTGATGCTTGAACCATTAACCTATGTACACGTTGGGTCAAGCGGAGCGATCTTTGGATTATTCGGTTATTATATTAGCATCATTCTCTTCCGTAAGCATATGCTCTCCCAGCAAAACTCGCAAATCATCCTTATTATTTGTGTTCTTAGCTTGTTCATGACCTTTTTGCAGCCGAATATTAATATTACGGCACATATATTCGGGTTAGCAGGCGGTTTTTTACTAGGAGCTATTTTTTATACTAAAAAAAGGGGTTGAGCCATATTTGGTTCAAACCCTTTTTTCGGCTTCCCTCGAAAACCAGGTGTAGACCTTTCTCACATCCATTCGGTCCATATCGATTACACGGCCTCCAGCACCGCCAAAACCCACTTTCACAAAAGCCTCTAGTGTAGCTAGATCTTTTCTTCTTTGAAAATAACTTTCTCTCATTTCTAGGCTTTGAATTTTGTTTTTCTTAATAAACACGGTAGTCCGTACCATTGATCGGTAACGAAGACTCAATTGATGGTCATCCAAACTCCAGCCGGCGTCCTTATATTTTAATACTCCCCAAAATGTTACTAGAGCAAGAATAATCAACGAAAGAAGGCCCCAAACCTTGAAGAAAACAATCGAAACCATAACGAGCGGAACCACAATATACCAGCTTCTAAAAATATAACGGTTCATAGCCTTTTTAGGAACGGAGGTAAAACTTGAGGTGAATTGATATTCGGTCAAATAAGGTCCTAAAATATGTTCAATATCCTTCAGCTTGACAAGTGGAAGAAGCAAAACCTTCGACCCTTCCTTATTACTCGCTGAACCACCAGCACTTTCAACGCTGACGGACCCGTAACCAAGCCATTGCCGGACGATATTTTCATTAATCCTTATTGCTTGAATTCGTGTTATCGGGATCGTCATTTGTCTTTTTTCTAATAGACCTTGAGAAATAACTAAATCATGTTCTGTTTTCGTAACATTGAAATTGGCGTATTTCAACATTGTTCCAAATAGAGCAAGAATCCAAGCAAGTATAAGTCCGGCAAAAATGAGAAGGGCAATCAAAATCAGATTGCTGACTACCCATTGTTCAACTCCTCGAAATACCTTTTCATAGGGAATAAAGTCATCCAACTGAGACAAAAATGCCAATACGGCTGATATGACAACTCCTACTCCTCCGGAAGTAAGTGAAAGTAAAAGTAACTGTGAGGGTGTAATTTTATAAACGATCTGACTAGGCTCTTCGTAAACATTTGTTTCAGAAGAATTTTTAGCACCCGCAACATATTCCTGTATATAGCGTGCCTCTTCTTTGGAGATGGCCGATAGAACTGCTTCTGCTTCGTCATTCCCACTTCCGCCAGCTGTTTCAATTTGAACTTTTACCATACCGCATAAGCGCTGAAAGAGTCCTTCTGAAATATCAAGACTTTGGATACGTTCCAAGGGTATATACCTCTTCTTTCGGACAAAAACGCCATATTCTATCCTCAGTTCATTCTCCTCTAATCGATAGGTATAGCGAAGCCACGAAAGGATACTGGTCAGAATAATTCCTATAATCGCAATAGCCGAAGCTGCAAAAAGCAGCAGCTTGCCGCCATCTCCTTTATTCCAGATAAAAAGCAGGGCGATAAATGAAAAAATAAGATCCTTTATTCGTTTGCCGATCGTTAATACGATTACAATAGGATGAAGTCTTTTCGGTTCAGACATCTTCATCCGCCACCTTTGCTAGATTAGAAATAAGGCGCCTTAATTCTTCCGCTTCACTCTCTTCTAATGCAGGAATTTCATGAGCTGTTGCAGCGGTATTAATAATGACAGACGCTAACTGATATTTGCGTAAAATTGGTCCTTGAACGGTATCTACATGCTGTACCCGAATCATCGGAATCAATGTCCGCTTCACAATAAAGATTCCTTCCTGTAGTTCAATTTCCTCTTCTCTAACATCATATCGGAAGCGTCGCCATCTTAGTGACGGTAATAAAAAAATCATAAAATACGTAGAAATAAGTTCAATTGCTATTAATAAAAGTGATATCCAAAATGGGCCATTAAAGATATGTAATAAAAAGATAGCAACACCGGCTAAGATCCAGCTGATTAAAATTTTTATCACACTCGAAATTCTCCATACGGTTAATGCCTTTATCGATATTCGTTTTTGCGGCTCCAGTATCATAGTTCCCCTCCACTTCACCATGCCTTCTATTAAGTATACACGGGAATTGACAAGGAAACATCATTGTTATTCAACAACAAAGCTTGATTGGTCTATTACCTTAATTCCCTTTCGGTTTCTCAGATTATCCATTAGTTGAAAAAGAGCTGCATCCTTTTGTTTAGCTTCTATCATGCAATGTATCTCTGGCACTGTTCCTTTTATGGTATTTAGGAATGTTAAAAACATTTCTGGATCAACAAAATCAGCATGTGCCCTAAATTCCTTATCTGAACGGGGACTTGATATGTGCATTTTAACTGGAAGGGGAGATGTCTTCCAGGTGGTGACAATACGCTCCCAGTCCTGCTCCCACTCCACTTCTTCGTGATTAGCCAAATGATGGTGATAATCAAATATCATTGGTATTCCCAACTTTTCACAAAGATACAGCGTTTCTTTCACTGTGAAGGTTGTGTCATCATTTTCGAGCATAATCATTTTTTGAATGGCTGGCTGGATGAATGCCCAGTTATGTATAAACTGTTCAAGCGCCATTTCCTTATCCTCATAGCCGCCGCCTACATGAAGAACACAGCGATGTTCCGTATCAATATCCATGCCTTTAAGCAGCTTCTTATGCATGACAAGTGTCTTTAGTGCGTTTGAGAGTATCTCTTTGTTAGGTGTATTAAGCACAACAAAATGGTCAGGGTGAAAATCTATCCGCATAGGATGCTCCTTAAGATAGTCAGCCATTCTTCTTAAAGATTCCTTCAGGGGTCTCATATAATCCCAGTCCAACAGCTCCTCATGATTAGCGAGCGGGATTAAACGGGAGCTTAGCCGAAAGAAATGAATTTGATTTCCAACATTGTGTTTTAATAACCGCAGGCAATGATCTATATTTGACTCTGCAATTCGCTCCAGCTTACGGATTGCGGCATCACGGTCTTTTATTTTGCTGAATTGTGCAAACGTCA
Organism: Neobacillus niacini; assembly: GCF_030817595.1. Lineage (GTDB taxonomy): Bacteria > Bacillota > Bacilli > Bacillales > Cytobacillaceae > Neobacillus > Neobacillus niacini_G. The sequence goes on along the minus strand of NZ_JAUSZN010000003.1, from coordinate 29,696 downwards.
TGGTTTGGGAGGGTGAGGCGTTCTGAAGCTCAACGCTCATGGCAACATACCCAAGTTTAACGATCATCTTCATCACTCCTAACTAGCTGTTACCATTACTGTTCCCAATATACACAATAAAATAGAGGGTCTGTTAAACTTGTCTGTTGCATTCGCTGCTCCAATCAACAAAGTTTTAAAGAAAGTGAAATGGACTCTCGTCCGAATCCACCGCTCCTTCTGACAGGACCACCGCTTTTTTGCTCTCCCTTGTCCGAATTCACTGCTCCTTCTGACAGGTCCACCGCTTTTTTGCCGTCCCCTGCCCGAATCCACTGTTCATTCAGACTGAAACCAGCTCAATTTCGCCGTCCCCTGTCCGAATCCACCGCCCATTCAGACTGAGACCAGCCAACTTTGCCGTCCCCTGTCCGAATCAAGAGATAAAAAAGAGAGCATTGGACATTATGCCCATGCTCTCTTTCATCATTATTATCGGTTAAAGCTTCTTGGTTTGGATTTACCTGATGTGCGTTTTTCACCTGTTCTTGGCTTTCCAGGGGCTTTTTTACGATCACGATCACCGCTGCCGCTGCGTTCCCCGCCGCGTGTAGAATTATAGCTTCTGTTATCGTCTCTTCTTCTACGGTCACGGTCTTGCGGCTTTCTGTCCCTCTTAGAATGCATTGGTGCTTCTTCTGTTAACTTCACAGGAGTTGTATCTGGTTCTTTTGTTAACATTTTCAAAACAGCCGCAATGACAGTTGAAGCATCATTTTCTTCAAGTAACTCGTTTGCCGCTCTTTTATAATATTGAAGATTATTTCCTTCAATTGTTTGTACAATCTTATCAACTACTGCTCGTTGTTGACCTTCTAACGCTTCATCAAGTGTAGGAGCAGTCATTCTTTCCATCTTACGCTTCGTTGTTCTTTCCAACACTGATAGGTAAGACTTTTCACGCGGTGTGATGAATGTCAGTGCCATACCAGATTTACCCGCACGTCCTGTACGACCAATACGGTGTACATAGCTTTCTGGATCCTGCGGAATATCAAAGTTATAAACATGGGTTACGCCTGAGATATCTAGACCCCTTGCTGCCACGTCAGTTGCCACCAATACATCAATTGTCCCTTCTTTAAATTTACGAAGGACTTGCATACGTTTCGCCTGCGTTAAATCTCCGTGAATCCCTTCTGCTGTATAACCTCTTAAGGTTAATGCTTCAGATAATTCATCAACACGACGTTTCGTACGGCCAAAGATAATCGCTAACTCTGGTGATTGAATATCAAGAAGTCTTGTTAAGACATCAAATTTATTCTTTTCCATAACTTCCAGATAAAATTGCTCAATCGCTGGAACTGTCATTTCTTTCATTTTAACACGGACAATTTGAGGGTCTTTCATGAACTTTTCTGCCATTCTTTGAATCGGTGCTGGCATTGTTGCTGAGAAAAGTAAGGTTTGGCGCTCTGACGGTGTAGAAGCAAGAATCGTTTCAATATCTTCAATGAATCCCATATTTAACATTTCATCTGCTTCGTCAAGAATTACAGTATTAACTGTATCTAAGCGCATTGTTTTTCTATTTATATGATCTAATACACGACCAGGGGTACCTACAATAATATGTGGGAATTTCTTTAATGAACGGATTTGGCGGCTGATGTCCTGTCCTCCGTAAATGGATAAAACGCGGACTCTTTTACCAGAACCGATTTTATAAAGCTCTTCCGAAACTTGAATGGCAAGCTCACGAGTAGGAGCGATAATGATTCCTTGAATTGCGTCCTTCGTTACATCAATTTTTTCAACCAAAGGAATACCAAATGCAGCTGTTTTACCAGTTCCTGTTTGAGCCTGCCCAATCAAATCCTTACCGGCTAAGCCCATTGGAATTGTTTCTGACTGAATTGGTGTAGCTTCCTCAAAACCCATTTTGAGGACAGCTTCTAAAGTAGCCTGACTTAGGCCTAAATCTTCAAACTTTGTCAATGTTTTCATTCTCCTTCATCTATGTGAAAATATTTTTATTGTGCTGAATATTTTCGCCCGATACTCAGAAATGCGTAAAGCGTCTCGCTCTGGGGCGAAAAGCGTTGTAGGGCCTGACGAGGAAGTCGCAATTGACTTCAACGTTGGACTGAAGCGGTCGAGCCCCTAGGCGCTGCAGCTAGACACGCATCAAAATGCCGCAAGTAGGTAACATCTATATTTTACCAAAAAAAGACATTCTCCTTCAAGGAGTATGCCCTTTATTCATCGTTCTTTAGACACGTTGCTGATAATAATAACATTATTACTAGTATATTGCAATTAATGCGGTTTACTTACAGTTCCCATACAAGCATTACCGCTCCATCAAAAATTCATACACCTGAGAAAATAGGGCCTCTTTTTCCTCACAGTGACAAATATGATGGCTAGAATCCTTAATATAAGTAAGCCTTTTTGTTTTTGCACTAATCGTTCGGTATAAGTATTCAGCACTTTTAGGTGGGACGATTCCGTCACATTCCCCCTGTGCAATTAGTGTTGGCACTTCTACTTGAGGGAGAAGTGGTTTGATGTAGGAAACAAGTCTGCGAAATTGGAAAGTCGCTTTTATGGGAGTTGCTTTTATTTTTCTTTTGTAGCGCTTAAAAAATTCATTGTTTTTTAAGTTTCCTTTGAATAAATCACCAATCATCGATTTAATTTCACTTGCCATCTGTTTCGGGTTTATATAGTAAGCAGCTGCACTAAGTAGTACAAGCTTGTCCACAGGGTATTTTGCAGCTAGAAGGCTTGCAATCATGCCGCCCATCGAAAACCCAATTACATAAACCTGATCACAGGTATCAATTAATTTCTTTAATTCAGCCTCTGCATGTTCTATCCATTGGTGATAATGGATATCTTTTAGTGAAAGATTTTCGCCATGGCCAGGAAGAGTAGGTACACTGAAGATCCAGTCCGTATGCTTTGTTAAATACTCAGCAAGCGGCTCTACTTCATATGGTGCCCCTGTAAACCCATGAATACATAAACAGCCAATCAAGACTCTCCACCTACTTTGCTTTGAAAGAATTATTTTATTTTAGTGTTCCATTAACAGCATTTAGCATACGGTCTTATTTTTGGACAATTATTGGCTTATTTTTGTTGTAAGGCGGTCACAATTTCCTCAAGTTTCATTCCTCTTGAAGCCTTTACCAGAACTAAGGTATGGTTGTTTACATGCTGCTTCAACACTTCAATCAACTCATTTTTATCCGTAAAGGAGAATACTCTCTCTTTACCTAGACTGGTTCGTGCACCTTCCGCCATATGTTTCGATAACTTTCCAAAGGTAAACAGCAAATTTATTTTATCTGGATTCAATCCCTCACCGATTTGCAGATGATATTGTTCTTCTTGAGGCCCTAATTCAAGCATGTCACCTAGGACTAAGATGATATTCTCATATCCCTTTAGATTTGATACTAGTTCAATCGCAGCCATCATCGAGGTTGGACTGGCATTATAGGCGTCGTTAATAATTTTTTCCCCATGACTCCCTTCCACTAGCTCCATCCGCATATTCGTTAGCTTAACGCGGGTTAAACCTTCATTCATTTTTTCAAATGGCACATCAAAGTAATGAGCAATGATCATCGCGGCAAGAGCATTTAATATATTATGTGTACCCAATACAGGAAGTTCGAAACTTTCTGAGGACTTATTGATTTTAAACATATTTCCTTGATCTAACTGGACAATTTCAGTAGGAAAAAAGTCATTTCTGTCCGTTCTACCAAATGTTTGCAGGTTAACATTTCCTTTATATTTATTAATTCGTTCCATTAGAAGGGGCTCATCACCATGAAGCACCGCCAAACCACCGTCTTTAAGGCCTTGTAAAATTTCTAGCTTTGCCTCGGCGATTCCTTCTCTTGATCCTAGGTCAAGAAGATGAGACTCACCGATATTGGTAATCACAACTGCGTCCGGAGAAGCAAGTTTTGTAAGGAATTCAATTTCCCCCCTGCCGCTCATACCCATTTCTAAAACAGCAATCTCCGTATCGTCATCCAGACCTAAGACTGTTAAAGGCAATCCAATATGGTTATTATAATTCCCTTCTGTTTTTTGAACTTTATAAGTAGTGGATAGCAAGGAATACGTCATATCTTTTGTCGTGGTTTTCCCATTACTTCCTGTAATTCCAACTACTTTGACTTGTAACTGTTTGCGATATTCTCTCGCCAATTCTTGTAATGCGACTAAGCAATCCTCAACAATAAGAATCGGTAAATGGAGGGGTGGGTTCGGTACATCGCTCTGCCAAAGTGCGGCGGCTGCTCCTTTTTTCAAAGAATCCTCTACAAATTTATGACCGTCTGAGTTTTCCCCTTTAAAAGGAATAAACAAGTTTCCCATTTCAATTTTTCTAGAATCGATTGAAACACCCGTGATTTCTGTATCGGCAAATGAGGTAATCTCATTTTTGACAGATATCATATCTGATATCTGCTTTAAGGTTTTTTTTATCATGTCAATCCTCCAGTTGGTTGGGAATTTTAATAAAGACACGGCACCCAGCCGTGTCATTGTAATCTAGAAGGTATATTTAATATTTTGCTTCTCGGCATGGCGTTCTTTTGCAAGGTCTACCAATGTTTCAATTAATTGTGGGTACTCAACACCTGTATGCTTCCATAACAGCGGGAACATGCTAAATGGCGTGAAGCCCGGCATTGTATTTACTTCATTAATTAAGGCCTTACCGTCCTTAGTTAAGAAGAAATCTGCACGTACAAGACCTGAGCAATCTAACGCTTTAAAAGCCTGAATTGCCATCTCTTTAATTTGTAGATACTCTTCTTCGGTCACATCCGCAGGTATGATTAAAGCGGTATCACCATCTTCATATTTCGCTTTATAATCATAAAAATCCTTCTTCGGAACAATTTCACCTGCAATCGAACACTTTGGCTCATCGTTTCCAAGGATACCTACTTCGATTTCACGGGCGGTAACACCTTCTTCTATGATTACTTTTCGGTCAAATTGAAATGCTTCTATAAAGGCTGCTTCTAATTCCGTTCTATTTGTACATTTACTAATTCCAACACTTGAGCCTAAGTTTGCCGGCTTTACAAAACAAGGGTAGCCTAGTTGCTCTTCTACTTTTGCATAAACCGACTCTCTTGCCTTTTCCCATTCCGTTCGAATGAAGGCTACATAATTTACTTGCGCGAGGCCAGCTTGTGCAAACACATTTTTCATCATAACTTTATCCATACCCGCAGCGGAAGCCAATACACCATTGCCGACATATGGCAGGTTTAACAATTCCAATAATCCTTGAACCGTCCCATCCTCGCCATTTGGTCCATGGAGCAGTGGGAAAATAACGTCTAATGGTTCGTTATTTTGTTTTTCACTATTGCTGAAAAGAGTTGGTGCCAATGATAAAGGCGATAACTGGTTTTCATTTGAAAATTCTAGTGCCTGGACATTTTCTGCTGGAGCAGTTAGCTGTGGTCCCTTTATCCACTGACCTTCTACATTTATGTAAATCGGATGAATTTCAAATTTTTCAAGATCGAGCGCCTTAATGACCGCAAGTGCTGTTTGTAACGATACTTTATGTTCAGCGGATTTACCGCCGTATAATAAACCAATTTTTGTTTTCATACTAAACCTCCATTTTCGCATTCACGATTTTATTTTATCACTTTTATTATTTTATGAAACCTACAGCTTGGCTAAAAACTACCGATTACACTAACATAAAGAAAATCTCTCCAGAGAAATGGAGAGATTAAATAACGGTAAGCTTCCATTCTTTTGTTTTTTTATCAAAGATGATTTTGGCATGACAGTTCTCGCTTGAGATTTGTTGATATTCCTCGTACATATCATCCATTGAGGCAAAATCACCTATTACCCAAATTGGGATTTCCAGCTTGTTGCGCTGATGATCGACATCCCGTAAAGAAATACAGATACCTTCTTTTATAAAAGGCGTTAAGGATAGGAGAATTTCCTTATTAATAGGTGGATATGTACGTTTCTTTCTTAGCCCTAAAAGTGTCTTTTCTAGTTTTAATTCTCCCAATTTAATGGAAAGTGCATAACTTAAAAGATGAAAAAAGTCCTTAAAACTTCGATAATATACTTTATTAAAGAATCCATCATCGTGCGCCAAATAAACAAAACGGTTTCCAAGCTTATTATAAAACGGCAGTTTTAAATGCTGCTTTTGGTGTCCCAAATATAATAATTCCGCGATTTCCTGTCCTGTTAGTTCATTTAATCCTTCTTCTTCAACAAAGTCAATCCAGCAAAAATCACCGTAGCCATATATATCATCAGCAGCAAGCTTATTGATTCTCTCGTCCGGACAATATTCAAGCAGAGTATGCATATTAAAATCACCGTCTTCAAAGTGATGTTTTAATAACAACAAATGATTCATTGTTCCCGAAAAAGCAGCAGCAAATTCGGCAAATTCAATACCGTAAGATAGTACATACTGATCATTTTGATTTAAGTGGACATAGACGAGATCCTGTATGTCTTGATGATGCTTTTTCAAAGCAAACTCCTCCGATCAGGAAAATAAAATCTATGATAATGAGAAAAAGTACTCATTTAGGTGCTAACCATTATTAACCAATCTTCCACTATTTTATCATTAATAGTCCAAATAGCTTATTTCAATTCTTTTACAATTCAAAAGATATTTGTGATACTTTTGAAACAGTTAGCTTGATTACCATGTGAATAACACATACTAGTTTTAAACTCGATACTAGTATTAACTGCAGGATTATCAACAAATCATTTTTTACATACATGTATAGAGAGATTAAAACGCACCGTTAGGAAGGAGCGTGCAGCACATGATTAAAGATATGACGCAAGACGAAATAACTCTCCATATTATTAAATTGTTGAAAGAAAACAAAAAGACTGACTTTATAACGATCCTCGAAGAATTGCAGCCCTATGATACAGCAAAAATATATGAAGATTTGCCAGAAAAGCATAAACTCCGTTTTCTTTTATTTTTAAACAATGAAGTCCTTGCTGACCTGATGCAGGAACTTGAAAAAGAAGAACAACTTGAGGTGTTAAATAAGCTTGGAATTGAGAAGTCCAGCAAGGTCCTCGATTTAATGGACAACGATGATTTGGCCCTTCTCTTAGATGAACTGTCACCAGAGAAAAAAGAGTCACTGCTCTCCGGTATGAAGGTGGAAGAGTCTAAAGCCGTTACCGATATCATGAATTACCCTCCTGAAACAGCAGGAAGATTGATGACCAATCGCTTTGTTTGGATTCGAAGTTACTATACCGTTAGAGAAGCAGTCGAAAAGTTAAAAACGTTTGCTGAGTTTGCTGAATCTATTAATTACCTATATGTCGTCGATGAACAGAGAAAGCTGGTTGGTGTTGTTTCTTATCGCGATTTACTGTTGGCAGATATTGATGAAAAAATAAATAATATTATGTATGAACGGGTCATTTCAGTTTCTGTCACCACGGACCAAGAGGTAGTGGCACGAATGACGGAACGATACGACTTTCTAGCGATTCCCGTAGTGGATGAGAGTAAGATGCTTGTCGGTATTGTAACCGTCGATGATATTATTGACGTCGTTATTAAAGAAGCAAATGAGGATATAGAAAAATTATCAGCTTCTGGGAAATCGATTGACTTTGATACAAAGACATTTGTTGCAGCTGCAAGGAGGCTTCCATGGCTGATTTTGCTTTTATTTATAGGGCTCATATCTGGCAGCATTATCTCAAGCTTTGAAAATACATTGGAGCAGGTAGTCGCCATAGCCTTTTTTATGCCAATGATTGCAGGAATGACCGGTAACACCGGTACTCAATCACTAGCTGTTGTTGTAAGAGGACTTATTACTCATGATATTGAAAAAGGAGTCATCCTACGTTTAATTACCCGTGAATTGGGTGTCGGTGTGACAATCGGGATTACCTGTGCCATCCTAATATCGATCATTGCTTATGTATGGCAAGGAAGCTTTATCTTAGGTGCGGTAGTTGGTGTTTCACTTTTCTTTACGCTCGTTATTGGCACCCTTGCAGGTACAATTATCCCCTTGATTTTATTTCGATTAAATATTGATCCAGCCGTGGCATCTGGTCCGTTAATTACGACGATTAATGATATTTTTTCATTACTCACTTACTTTGGAATTGCAACGATGTTCCTTAACTATCTCATGTAACACGGTCCATTAGGCCGTGTTTTATTTTTTGAAACATATTCTTTTGAAGAATCGTCATAATAGTAAAGCTCTTGTAATAAATTTCCTAAATATATTGTTACCAAATCTTTTCTTTGTTAGCATATCACTATATAAATAGAAAAATTGGGTGTGGCATATGGACAAACTCACAAAAAAAGTGGATCGCTTTGATTGGACGTTAACATTAATATTGTTTCTATTTTTTCTCGTTAGTTGCTTAGGAATTTATAGTGCACAAACATCTGGTCAGTACGATGAAAATTTCTTAGTCAAACAAACTTTCTGGTATGTGGTTGGCGCAGCGATCATTTCCATTACCATTCTTTTTGACAGTATTCAGTATAGGCGGCTTTCCTGGTATTTGTATGGATTTGGACTTATGTTACTCATTGGTATCCTTGCTGCCCCTGAAAGCATCGCTCCCATTAGAAATGGTGCCAAAAGCTGGTTTATTACACCTCTCGGTTCGATTCAACCATCAGAATTTGTTAAAACCTTTCTGATTTTAGCACTTAGCACTGTCGCAACTCAGCATCAAGAGAAATATCTTGAAAAAACATTTAAAAGAGATTTTTGGTTATTGCTTAAGTTAGTAATCACTACTTTTGTGCCAATCATCTTTATTATGAAGCAAAATGATTTAGGCACTTCTCTTGTCCTTTTGTCGATATTGGTAGGATTCATTTTAGTATCGGGGATCACATGGAAGATTATTTTACCTATCTTTAGTACCGGTGCTTCATTAGCTGTTTTCATTATTTATTTGGTCGTCCAAAGACCTGACATACTTGAAAAATATTTACATGTACAAGAATACAAATTTAATCGAATTTATGCATGGCTAGACCCGTTTAATCATTCAAGCAGCTCAGGCTATCATCTGTTGAAATCATTAAGTGCCATTGGGTCTGGACTGATAACTGGAAAAGGTTTTGGCAATCGAGAAGTGTATATTCCTGAAGGACACACAGATTTTATATTTAGTGTGATTGGAGAGGAATATGGGTTTGTAGGCGGCAGTATCGTTATCGGACTGTTCTTTCTATTAATTTATCACTTAATTAAAACGGCATTGGATACGAACGATCCGTTTAATACATATGTGTGTACTGGCATTATCTCTATGCTCACTTTCCATGTATTCCAAAATGTCGGCATGACCATCCAGGTGCTCCCGATTACAGGGATTCCTTTACCATTTATTAGCTACGGCGGAAGTTCATTAATGGGTAATATGTTTGCAATGGGAATCGTCTACAGCATTCGCTTCCATCATCGTAACTACATGTTCTCATCTTCAAGATCCTTAAGCAGCTAAATGAAGAGCAGCGGCATATTCCGCTGTTTTTATTTGTTTGGCTGTGTTAAGGAAAATTTATGGTTTTTCCCACTGAGTTGATTGGAGCGGAAGGCACGAAGACTCCTGCGGGAGGACGGGGCTGGGGAGACCCCACAGGCGCTTCAGCGCCGAGGAGGCTCCCCGGACCGCCCGCGGAAAGCGAAGTGCCTCGTGACAGGCAAAGATCGCCTGTCCCTGCGGTGATTATCCGAAGAAGCTTTCCTTAGTGGAGCGCAAATCAACGGACAATTTTAACACAGCCATTCCTTTATTTATGAATCTGTTATAAACTTAAAAAAGCAAAAAACATTTACAAAAGTGAAGGTGGACTATGAAAGAATTTATTTTCTCTGTTTTAGAGTTCTTATCAGAGTTAGGATACTTCGGAATTGCACTAGGGTTAATGATAGAAGTTATTCCAAGCGAAATAGTCTTAGGGTATGGCGGTTATATGATTTCTGAGGGGATCCTCGGATATCCTGGCGCGGTCATTGCAGGAACAATTGGTGGAACCCTGGCACAGTTATTTCTCTATTGGGCTGGTTATTACGGTGGACGTCCATTCCTAGAAAAATACGGTAAGTATGTTTTTATTAAAAAGAAGCAAATTGACCTATCTGAACAATGGTTTCGGAAATATGGAGTCGGCGTCATTTTCTTCGCGCGATTTATTCCAGTTGTCCGACATGCGATATCCATTCCTGCTGGGATTGCTAAAATGTCTGCGACAAAATTTACTCTTTATACGGTAGCAGCCGTTATTCCTTGGACCATCCTATTCCTTTATTTAGGACATGCGTTAGGGGAAAATTGGTCGCATATTAAAGAATATGCTGCGCAGTATACGATGCCTATTATTATCGGAGCCGTTATTCTTGGTGTCATTTATTTCTTAATAAAGAAAACAAAGAAAACAACTACTGATTGATTACAGTGGTTGTTTTTTTGTCATCAAAGCTTTATTTGACAATTAAACAGGTTAGAAAATAAAATAGACAAGATACATGTTTTTTTGTCGGAAACAATAGATTTAAGTCGAAAGGATTGATACTTTGAAAAAGTTTGGTTTAGCGTGGCAAATTTTAGTCGGATTAATCCTCGGGATTGCTGTAGGTGCGATTTTTTACGGAAACCCTGAGGTGCAAACATATTTACAACCAATTGGTACCATCTTTATCCGCTTAATAAAAATGATTGTCATCCCAATCGTAGTTTCTTCTCTAATTGTTGGGGTTGCTAGTGTAGGCGATATTAAAAAGCTTGGGTCTTTAGGCGGTAAAACGATTCTTTATTTTGAAATTATTACTACCATTGCAATTATTATCGGATTAGGTGCAGCCAACCTATTTCATCCTGGTACTGGCATTGATATGGAACACTTGAGCAAGAAGGATATTGGCGGCTATGTTTCTACAACAGAACAAGTGGAAACCCACAGCTTCGCAGATACATTTGTTAATATTGTCCCTCAAAATTTATTTGAATCACTCGTAAAAGGAGATATGCTTGCAATTATTTTCTTTTCTGTCTTCTTTGGCCTAGGGGTTGCAGCTATTGGTGAGAAGGGAAAACCAGTGTTAGCCTTTTTCCAAGGAACAGCTGAAGCCATGTTTTATGTGACAAATCAAATCATGAAATTTGCACCCTTCGGTGTTTTTGCTCTTATCGGTGTAACGGTTTCCACCTTTGGGGTTTCGTCATTAATTCCTTTAAGCAAATTAATTTTTACGGTATACGGAGCGATGGTCTTCTTTATTCTAGTCGTATTAGGATTTGTTGCTAAGCTAGTCGGTGTTAATATTTTTAACCTATTCCGTATTCTTAAAGATGAATTAATTCTTGCTTATTCAACAGCAAGCTCTGAAGCAGTTCTCCCTAAAGTAATGGAAAAAATGGAGCGCTTTGGCTGCCCTAAGGCCATCACAGCCTTCGTGATTCCGACAGGGTATTCATTTAACCTAGACGGGTCTACCCTTTATCAAGCATTAGCAGCGATTTTTATCGCGCAAATGTACGGCATTGATCTTTCCCTTAGCCAGCAACTATCGCTTATGCTTGTACTAATGGTAACGTCAAAAGGGATTGCCGGGGTTCCTGGTGTATCGTTCGTTGTTTTATTAGCTACCTTGGGAACGGTTGGAATACCGCTTGAAGGCTTGGCGTTTATTGCTGGTATCGATCGTATTTTAGATATGGCACGAACGGTGGTAAATGTCGTTGGAAATTCACTTGCTGCGGTTGTCATGTCAAAATGGGAAAAGCAATATGATACAGAAAAAGCTAAGAAATATATAAATGAAGTAAAGCAAGCAAAGCCTGCTATTCAATAAATATTGAGAAAAGAGCCATAAAATAAGGCTGCTTGGAGTAAACTCCAGGCAGCCTTATTTTTAAAGCATAATGCTCGTTATTGCCGCTGTTAATAAGCTTACGAGTGTTGCTCCATATAGTAATTTTAATCCAAACTTTGCTACTTGATTTCCCTTCGCCTCATTAAGACCCTTAACTGCACCCGTAATAATTCCAATCGAGGAGAAGTTTGCAAACGATACAAGAAACACTGATATAATGCCAACGGTGCGACTTGATAGAGAGTCTGAAATCTTTGCTAAATCCATCATCGCCACAAATTCATTTGATAATAATTTGGTTGCCATAATCGTACCGGCTTCAACCATATCGACTTGTGGAATTCCAACGATAAACGCAAGCGGTGCGAAGATATAACCTAAAACCATCTGGAAGCTAATGCCGAAAATGGCTTCAAATATATGGTTAATCATGCTAATTAAAGCAACAAAACCGATTAGCATGGCTCCCACAATAATAGCCACCTTGAACCCATCCATAATATATTCTCCAAGGACTTCGAAGAATGTTTGTTTTTCTCCTTCTTGAATATCAATTATGTCTTCCTCCGCTGTAACTTCATAGGGATTAATAACATTTGCAATCATAAATCCGCCAAATAAGTTTAATACCAATGCGGTAATCACATATTTCGGATCGATCATCGTCATATATGCCCCTAATATTGAGGCAGATACCGTTGACATCGCGGACGTACATAAAGTATAAAGGCGGTGCTGGGGTATATAAGGAAGCTGTTTTTTTACCGAGATAAATACCTCAGATTGACCGAAAACTGCAGATGCAACAGCATTATAGGATTCCAATTTACCTAAACCATTTACCTTACTTAATACAATTCCAAGATAGCGTATGATAATTGGAAGGATTCTAATATGCTGAGCAATCCCGATTAACACAGAAATAAACACGATTGGCAGCAGTACATTTAAGAAAAATGGTCCAGCACCTTCATTCGCCATTCCTCCAAATACAAAGTTAATTCCCTCTGCTGCGTAGCTTAAAAGATGGTCAAACAATGTAGAGACAGCTGTAATAATGACAAATCCAACCTCAGTATTAAGCAGCAAAAAAGCAAAAACGAGCTGCAGTACAAGCATAGTGACAAGCGGTTTAACCTTAATCCTTTTCTTATTGTTACTTACGATATAGGCTAACAAAAAGATGATAACGATTGCAGCTAGAAACAGTAAATACTTCAAACAAATTCCTCTCCTGTTCTTGATGTTCTATCAATTATGTAAAGAGATAGAATATACTATTAATTTCGACAAATATTGACATTATTAAAAATACAAAAATGAGTATAATGGTAACGGTTACCTCTGTCAATTGAATATAAGATAGTAGTAAAATTCAGGTTTTTCACTTTTTTATTATTCCACCCCTTCTTTTTACTACTCTTTAGGCAAAAAAAATCCACCCTTATAGGTGGATATTAACTAACTGATCTATTTATTCTTTCGAGTTTCAATAACACGTTTCATAGCTTGAATATGTCCAAGGTGCAAAGTCTCGTGGAATAGAGCAAAATTAACGAGCTCACCAAAGGTTTCCTGACCAAGCAATGGCTCTTTTAATTTTACGCTGAGGCTTTCAACCGGAATTTCCTTCATTCTATTTAATTGGTCTTTTAGCTGAGTCACTAAGACCGAAACAGAAGGAACATCCCCTTTCCAGTCAGCTGGCTTTGTCCCTCTTGCAAATAGTTCCATATAGTTTGCCGGTAAATTGGTTGAATTTTTTGTAAAACCAAATACCAAAGTCTCTGTCGCTGTTAACACATGTCCAACATGCCAATGAATGTGGTTGTTAAATCCTTCAGGTTGTACGTCAACTATACTCTCGTCAACACCATCCACATTCTTAATAAAGAAACTTCTTGCTAACTCCATATTATTTAGCAAAAGTTGACTCATCTTCTAATTCCTCCTCTTTTCTCCCGTACACCTCATCATTTTATACCAAATTAACCCATTCATTAAACTATTTTATCTTACATTTCCTCTGGAGCTTCAATCCCTAATAATCGCAAACCTTCCTTCAGAACAATCGTCACAGAATAGACAAGTGCCAAGCGGGCTTGTTGTTCAGCGTTGTCTTCAAGGATCTTAACATCGCCATAATATTTATTAAAGGCTTGTGCAAGGTCAATAATATATTTGGCAATTTGAGAAGGGTCAAACTGCTCATAAGCTCTTTTAATTGCACCTGAAAATTCAGTAAGCAGACTCACAACCTTCCATTCTTTTTCCCAAGAAGATGACGAGACTGGAACGGCTTTAGCTATCTCCCAGTTGCCTTTTCGTAAAATAGAGCACGCTCTGGCATACGTATATTGTACATAAGGGCCCGTTTCCCCTTCAAAACGCAGCATTTCCTCTAGTGAAAATTCGATATCATTCATTCTAAAATTCTTTAAGTCATGGAACATGACCGCCCCTACCCCGACCTGTTTAGCCACGGTATCCTTGTTTGTGAGGTTAGGATTTTTTTCCTCAATATTATGTCTGGCCATAGCGATTGATTCGTTTAGGACTTCCTCTAATAAGACGACCTTCCCTTTTCTTGTCGACATCTTCTTTCCATCTTTAAGCATCATTCCGAACGGAATATGGACCATCTTGCTTGCCCATGAGTATCCCATCTTTTCTAACACAGCCATTAACTGTTTAAAATGAAGACTCTGTTCATTACCGACAACGTACAATGACAGATCAAAATCATAGTTTTCTTTACGGTATAGGGCTGCTGCCAAATCACGCGTGGCGTAAAGGGTAGCTCCATCGGATTTTTTTATTAAGCATGGAGGAAGTCCTTCGTCTATAAGTTCAACCACTTGAGCCTGATCAGATTCTACTAACAATTGTTTTTCCTCCAGCAGCTTGACGATACGATCCATTTTATCGTTATAAAATGCTTCCCCTGCAAAGGAATCAAATTGGACATTCATCAATTCATAAATTCTTGAAAACTCTTTTAAGGACTCATCACGGAACCACTGCCATAGCGAAGTGGCTTCCTCATCACCGTCTTCAAGTTTTTTAAACCAGTTTCTTCCCTGTTCCACAAGTGAAGGATCACTTTCTGCTTCATCGTGAAATTTAACATATAGCGTTAATAATTCCTTAATAGGGTTCAGTTTTACCTTCTCTGCTTCTCCCCATAGTTTATAGGCGGTAATGAGTTTACCAAACTGAGTGCCCCAGTCGCCAATATGGTTAATTCGGATGGATTTATATCCACATTTTTCTACAATAAATGCTAAAGAGTTACCAATAACGGTTGAACGCAAATGGCCCATTGAGAATGGCTTAGCGATATTAGGAGATGAAAGGTCAATGGTTACAGGGCGATTATTTCCAATGTTTAAAGCGCCATACTTCTCCTGTTGCTTGAAAATTTCAGCTATCGTATCTTCTGAAACTAATTTTTTATTTAAGAAGATGTTGATATAAGCTCCGACTACTTCCACCTTCTCAATCATTGGTGATTGGATCTTTTCACTTAACTCTTGAGCAATACTATTTGGTGATTTTCTTTTTATCTTTGCTAATGTAAAACAAGGGAAGGCTAAATCACCGTGCTGTTGATTTTTTGGTTTTTCGATTAGCACTTCCAATTCCTTCACTTGGATTTCATGGTCTAGTGCTTCAAATAATATCTTTGCAAACTCCTGTTTATACTTCATATTTATAACCTCCATTTTATCTCTTTAAGAAAACAAAAACTCCCGTCTCTATGTTGAAGAGACGAGAGTTAACTCGCGGTACCACTCTACTTGTTCTAATAGAACCAGCTTGGCTTGATAACGGAGGACTACTCCGGTTTGCCCTACTGCTTTCAGACAAACATCTCAAAAGTGCGCTTCATCCTCTGTTTCGTATCAGGCTCACACCATCCCTGACTCGCTTTGACTCTTCCCAGAGAACTACTCTCTTTTTCACTGATTTTTCCGACATGATTGTAGTTATTATACTGGATAAAAAAGGATTTATCTAGTAGAAGCTGATTATTTTTCAAATTGGGCATCCTACCCACAAAGGAGGGATATCATGGCCAGAAGAAATAGAAATAAAATCCTCGTCCCTGAGGCAAGAAATGGACTAGACGCATTAAAAGCAAAGGTCGTTCAGACACAAGATCCTGAAAATGCCAAATTTGAAGCCGCCGAGGAAGTCGGTGTTCCTTTAAAGAAAGGTTACAATGGCCAGCTCACATCACATGAAGCTGGTAAGGTCGGCGGCAGATTAGGCGGAAGCATGGTCCGTGAGCTTGTTAAAATGGCACAGGAAAATATGGCTAAAAAAAGGTAAGCAGTGTACTCCCACTGCTTACTTAGGACCCAGTGGATCGATAGTGCCTGACCCCAATTTGCCAGACGAGAAAACAAGGAATAATAAAGAGACTGCCTGCCAGTGGGGTCAGCATATAAAGTATCTCATCTCCCCGTGTTTTTCCAAGAATGAACATCAAAGGAAGGTAATTTACAGTACCAAAAGGGATGACATAGGTAAATATTCGAGCTATCCATTTTTGATAAATATTTAACGGATATTGAGCCATCTCTCTGCCGCCATCCGTAAAGATATTTGCCACTTCCAGACCCTGAACTGTCCAAAAACACATAGTAGCAGCAAGCATATAGATACCTGTGAATATTAATACCCCGCTAGTAATCATAAAAAGCAGGGTCACTGCCTTAACTAAACTCCATTCTACGGGGAGATTAGCCAAAGCCCAAATGAGCACGATACTGCTTTGAAGCAGCCTGCCTATGCGTGTGAATTCAAATTTTGACCCAAGGACTTGAAGGAAGGTGCTCCGTGGTCGTACAAGAACTCTGTCAAAATCCCCCTTTATGATTAAACTCGAAAAAGTATCAAATCCGCGCGCAAAACATTCGCTTAATGAAAAAGCCAAATGAATCACAGCAAAACATAGTGCAACTTCGAAAAACTCCCAGCCTTTTATTTGCCCAAATCGTTCAAACAAAAAGTATAGTCCGGCAAAAACCGAGAAAGGGATGAAAAACTGCCCAATCGACAAAAGCCAAAATGATGTTCGGTATTGCATTTGGGATTTAAATAAAATCAGCAAATACTTAAAATAAAGACTCATCTTCCATTATCCCCCCTGTACAACTACTCTTTTTAATACGCTGTTAAGCGCTAATCTTCCTAACCATAGGAGCGCAAGAAGATATCCTAGTTGAATGAAAACACCTATTATGGCGTCACTTTGTGCGATATGACCAGAATAAACTCGGAACGGAAAATCAGCTGTCCAACGAAATGGCAGGACATAAGCAACTTTTTGCAGCCACAGAGGCATTAGTGGAATGGGAATAATCAAACCAGCAAAAAATTCTCCCGTAACTCCGAATAGTAAAAGTGAACCCATTGGAGATAAAGTTATAAAAACAGAAATATATAAGAACATTGAAATGGCTACTAAGAGTAATAAGCCCAATAAAAGAGTAATGACAAATAATATGAAAGTTATTGCATTTAGAGGCAGTGGCATGTTGTAGGGCTTTGGTAAAAAAAACGCCACCAGCAGGATGGGATAGCAGCGTAATAGTGCACTGGATAACCGCTGTGCGAGAAGTTTTGCATACCAAAATCCATATAAATCGGTGGGCCGGCAAAGTTCATAGGCAATATTGCCGCTTGTTATGAGGTCAAATAATTCGTTATCACGAAACCAAAGCATAATAAATGCCAGGAACGCCTGCTGCAGCCAAATATATGTAATTAATTCTTTTAATGAAATGGGCGGTGTTATGGATGTATGTTCGTAGAATGCTTCAAAAACCATAATCGAAATAAATCCCCAGAAGAATTGGGTCGCTACTCCAGCGAGTGCAGCAGACCGATACTGCATACCAATTAACAGCCTTAATTTAAGTACCGAAGCATATACTTTCATATTTGGAACTCCTTATAAAGCTGGACGATGATATCTTCGATTGGCTGTGATTCGATCGTCACATCTAATAGGTCTACCTTTTTGGATAGTTGTGTAATAACGTCTGAGGTTAGGATTTGTTCTGTATCAATGCTAAGGACAGCATGTTCCGGCGACCAGTGGATGATGGAGGTCCCAGGTATATCTATAGAATTGGAATTTTTACGATAGTCTGCCGTAATCGTTTTATGCGTTCCAAAACGTTTTCTCAATTCTTCTAATTTTCCATCATAGAGTAAACTGCCTTTACCAATTAAGATTACACGGTTGGCTAATGCCTCAATATCATTCATATCATGGGTAGTCAGGACCACCGTTACGCCCTTTTCTTGATTTATGGTCTTGATAAACTGGCGGACTGCTATTTTCGAAACCGCATCGAGCCCAATGGTCGGTTCATCTAAAAATAGAATCTGAGGATTATGTATAAGTGAAGCGGCTATTTCACAGCGCATTCGCTGGCCTAAACTAAGCTGCCTGACAGGAGAGTTGATGATGTCTTGTAATTCTAATGTTTCAATGAGCAGGTCTAACGTAGCTTTATATTCTTGTTGTGGGACATAGTAAATATCCTTCAATAGCTCAAATGAATCGATCACCGGAACATCCCACCAAAGTTGCGAGCGCTGACCGAAGACGACTCCTATATTTTTAACATACTCAACCCGGTTCTTCCATGGCGTAAAGCCCATAATACCGCACTTTCCCCCATCAGGAACTAAAATGCCGCTCATGATTTTTATCGTTGTCGATTTTCCGGCACCATTTGGTCCAATGTAACCTACAATTTCACCGGGCTCAATCGTGAAAGTGATGTCCTTTAGGGCCTCCACAATCGTATGCTCCCGGTAAAAAAGAGCCTTGGTGGCTTGGAGCAATCCAGTGGAACGCTTCGCTACTTTGAATGATTTTGTTATACCTTCTACCTTTATCAAATTTTCCCCTCCTTTTTTGTCACAGAGGAAAATAATATCACCTCATGGGGAAGAGTGTCAAGAATTTTCTAAATTATTTTTAGTTTAAATGTTAACAAAGTTTTCACGCATTTTATGCATTTACTTCTGTACTATTAATTTAGAAAGGAAGTGTAATATGTTCTTAAAATCTAGGACAGAATCAGATTTAATAAAATTATTAAGAATTCTAAACACAAGAATGGGCTTAACGGATGAAGAACTGAAGCAGTATTATATCAGAAGAAGGGATATGAAGGGGAAGTGGCGTTTGACTTGTTGACGGCGGCAAGCCTCAATAATGAAATCCTTATTTTAAACGATTTATCGCTCGAAATAAACCAATCAAAATTTCAATTAGATTCCACTTTGATTATTCAAGATACAATCATCCCCTGTGAAGTAAAAAATTTTGAAGGTAATTATTTTTATAAGGATGGTGAATTTTATCTATGTGGTGCTAAAAATCCAATCAATAACCTTTGCACCAGGTAAAGAGAGCTGAAACTTTGCTCCAGCAATATCTCAAAAAAAATGGGTTTCATTTTCGAATTCTTCCCTATCTAATATTTATCAATTCTAACTTCTCCTTATATCAATCTCCACAAAACGATTCGATTATTTTTCCTCCACAGCTAAATAACTTTATGGAAAAACTCAACTCAAGACCATCAAACCTAAATGGGATGCAGCGGAAACTTGCTGACAAACTAATAGAGGATCACAAAATTGAATCTCCTTATCCAAAATTACCTCCCTATAGTTACCATTCCCTTTAAAAGGGTTTAAATTGTGTTTTCTGTAACTCCTTTTTTATTCGTTGCGGCGACAGAAAAGCAACATGTAATGAGTGTGGATTTGAGGAGGAGGTTGAATCAGCTATATTAAGGAGTATACAAGAATTTAAGTTACTTTTTCCAAATCTAAGAGTTACGACTAATATTATTTTTGATTGGTGTATGGTGATAGAGTCTAGAAAAACAATAAGGAGAATCTTGCAGAAATATTATAAAGCTATGGGATGTAAGCAATGGACTTACTATGAGTGACCCAATTTTGCTTCTTTTTAAAGTTTTCGGGCTCTCATTCGCCTCATGAGTGCCCACTCTTCCTTTTTTTTGCCGTTCTCGTGCTCTCATCTTCCTAATCAAAACGAAAAAAAGACCCGATCCATCAAAAGTGGATACGGATCTTCCCTAAAAGCCTTACTCTACTGTCACGGATTTAGCGAGGTTACGTGGTTTGTCAACGTCACAATCACGGTGTAGTGCAGCGTAGTAGGCAAGAATTTGTAACGGTACTACAGAGATAAGTGGTGTTAATAATTCATGTACTTCCGGAATGACGAAGCTGTCTTCGTCCATGTTTAGACCCTTCATCGAAATGATGCATGGGTTTGCACCGCGGGCAACAACTTCTTTTACATTACCGCGAATGCTTAAGTTTACACTTTCTTGAGTAGCTAGTGCAATTACTGGTGTACCTTCTTCAATTAAAGCAATCGTACCATGCTTCAATTCTCCGCCAGCGAAGCCTTCCGCTTGGATATAAGAAATTTCTTTTAGCTTCAAGGCTCCTTCTAGGCCAACATAGTAATCAATTCCACGTCCGATAAAGAAGGCATTGCGTGTTACTGCTAAAAACTCTCTAGAAATATGCTCTATGATCTCTTTTGAATCGCAAAGGACTTCCATCGCATTTGCAACAAGACCAAGTTCATGAATAAGGTCAAAGCCAGGATCAAGATTACGGCTCTTTGCTGTTACCTCTGCTAAAATTGCTAAAACAGCTAATTGAGCTGTATACGCTTTGGTAGAGGCAACTGCGATCTCAGGTCCAGCGTGCAGCAATAGAGTATGATCTGCTTCACGAGAAAGAGTTGAACCAGGCACGTTTGTAATCGTTAAAGCTTGATAACCCTTTTCTTTAATATTAACAAGAACGGCACGGCTATCCGCAGTCTCACCACTCTGAGAAATAAAGACGAACAATGGTTTCTCAGAAAGAAGTGGCATGTTATAGCCAAACTCACTAGAAATATGAACTTCAACAGGAATTTTAGCCATTTTTTCAATGAACTGCTTTCCAACAAGCCCTGCATGATAAGATGTTCCAGCCGCAATAATGTACACTCGATCAGAGTTATTCATGGCATAGATGATCTCCCGATCAATTGTTAATTCACCCTGATCATTTTGGTATGCTTGAATAATCTTACGCATAACAGCAGGCTGCTCATCAATCTCTTTTAACATGTAATGAGGGTATGTTCCCTTTTCTATGTCACTTGCATCTAGTTCTGCAATGTAAGATGTACGAGTAACAGTTTCCCCGGCAAGGTTTTGAATGGTAACATCGTTCTTTGTAACGATTACGATTTCTTTATCCATTAGCTCAACGTACTCATTCGTAACTTGAAGCATCGCCATTGCATCACTTGCTACAACATTAAAGTCTGAACCTAATCCAACAAGTAATGGACTTTTGTTTTTTGCAACGAAAATTGTATCACTGTTTTGTTCGTCTAATAATGCAAGGGCATAGGAGCCGTGTAACAGACCCAAAGTCTTACGGAAAGCTTCTAATACTTCTAAGCCCTCATGTACAAATTTTTCAACCATTTGTACAATGACTTCTGTGTCCGTTTCGCTAACAAATGTAACATCCGCTAAATATTCGCGCTTTAAAAGATCATAGTTTTCAATTACTCCGTTGTGAACTAATGTAAAACGTCCAGATGCACTTTGGTGTGGATGGGAGTTTGTTCTACTTGGTACCCCATGAGTAGCCCAGCGTGTATGTCCAATTCCGATGTTGGCCATTACGTTCAAGTCTACGATCTCACGTAAATCAGCAATACGTCCCTTTTCCTTAAAAACATGAACCCCATTTTCGTTCATCACAGCAATACCTGCCGAGTCATATCCTCTATATTCGAGCTTTTCTAAGCCTTTTAGTAAAATTTCTTTCGTATCATTTAATCCAATATATCCAACAATTCCACACATTTTTTCTTTTCCTCCCTGATATAGGGGGCAAGAATGCTTTTGGAGGCTCACCTTGCCCCCTTATCTCTGTTTTGAAAGGTATCTGTATATACCTTTTTACTTTTTGTTGCTATTTTTAGTATGCGCATTTCCTTCTCTTTGTGCACCAAGTTGCCTCGATGTTTTAAAGAAGAAACAATCGGTTGTGCGTTCAACCGGGAGGTATCCGCCGAACATTCGATAAACCTCCTCCTCGTCAACTAACCCACCTTGGTTAGTTCAGGCGCTTTTGAAATACGTTGTGTTTTACTATCCTCCTTTTCCATTTTTTTGCTTTGAAAAAACAAAGCAAGTTAATCGTAACTGATGATCCAAAATTCGTCAACTAAATAATAAAAGGTAAAGATGTTTTACTTTACCAATTATATAATAAAATATGCATAAGGGTCCCGTTAAGTTCCCTTATGCATACGTAGTTGTATCTCTATTCTTTTAATTCCATTTCTGCCTTTACTACAGAAACAATTCGATCTACATAGGCTTCGCACAATTCTTCTGTTGGTGCCTCTGCCATTACTCGAACAAGTGGTTCTGTACCAGATGGACGAACAAGGATACGTCCGTTTCCATTCATTTCTGCTTCTACCTGCTCTATAATCGCTTTTACCTTTTCATTATCCGTCACATGGTGTTTATCTGTTACGCGAACATTAACAAGCTTCTGAGGGAATTTTTTCATATCTGCTGCTAATTCAGATAATGTTTTCTTCGTTGCTTTCATAATATTAACTAATTGCAATCCCGTTAATAAACCGTCTCCAGTTGTATTGTAATCCAAGAAAATGATGTGTCCGGATTGTTCACCACCAAGATTAAACCCATTTTTCTTCATCTCTTCCACCACGTAGCGGTCACCGACTGCTGTTGGTACACTTTGAATCCCGAGTACTTCGAGACCTTTATAAAATCCTAAATTACTCATTACAGTGGAAACGATTGTACTATGTTTTAGACGACCATGTTCTTTCATGTACTTACCACAAATAAACATAATTTGGTCTCCATCGACGATATTACCCTTTTCATCAATCGCAATTAAACGGTCTCCGTCACCATCAAAAGATAGGCCTACATCGGCACCCTTCTCTTTGACCATTGCCGCTAATGCTTCTGGATGTGTGGACCCAACTCCAGCATTAATATTAATGCCGTTTGGTGAAGCACCCATTACTGAAATATCCGCATCCAAATCAGCAAATAAATGTGTAGCAAGAGAAGATGTAGCTCCATGAGCACAATCTAAAGCAATATGAATACCAGAGAAATCTTCATCCACTGTATTCTTCAAGTATTGCAGGTACTTTTGTCCGCCCTCAAAATAATCCATGACCTGACCAAGATCTGCACCAACTGGTCTAGGTAATTGATCATCTGTCATATCAATTAATTCTTCAATTTCATATTCCTGCTCATCAGAAAGTTTAAATCCATCAGGCCCGAAAAATTTAATCCCATTGTCTGCCACCGGATTATGGGAAGCAGAAATCATTACTCCCGCCTCAGCACCCAGCGCTTTAGTTAAATAGGATACACCTGGTGTTGAAATCACACCCAAGCGCATTACCTCTGCACCAATTGAAAGTAATCCAGCTACCAATGCCCCTTCTAGCATATGCCCAGAAACACGGGTATCACGACCAATCAGCACCTTTGGTCTGTCTTTATCCTTTGTTAATACAAACCCACCAAAACGCCCAAGCTTAAATGCTAGTTCAGGTGTTAATTCACTATTCGCCACTCCGCGGACGCCATCGGTACCAAAGTATTTTCCCATTATCAAAATCGCTCCTTATCATGTATACTGCTATGTTTTATGTGTTGTCTTTCGTTATTGTAATTTTGGCTGACGATTTATCAGGTTGCCAATTTACATTCGGTGGCCCATCGACTTGAATCGGAACATTATGATTACCCTCTGTAAAACCTGTTAAATCAATGAAAATATTGAAGTTGTTTGGTCCAAGATCTGTAGCTTGTGCATCTGTGCCAAAGACTAATAAATTTACTAACTGGTTGGAAGGGTCATTTATTACCGCTTGGTATTCTTCTGATAACCCCCTAATGTTTATAGGGATACCTGATACAGTGGTCTCTTCCTCTTTTTTAACCACAACGGTCACCTCTACTGTTTCAGGTGTTACCTTTGTTATGCCATTTGAGATAATTACTGGCAGAGTAATCGTTGTATTTTCACTAATCTTACTTACGTCGACTTCGACTCGGACATTATCAGTATCTTTCAGTACATCGTCTGTACCTGAAATTACTGCTTCTTTTACATTCAAATCGATTGATTCAATCGTGACTCCTTCTTGTGGTGTTCCTTTTTCAACGATGTTAATCGGTACTGTTTTATCATTGCTTTTTATTGGAATAGTGACCTCTACTGTTGCCGGCTCTACTACTACATTCAGTTTATTTAAGTCTTTATCTAGTACTTGTACCTGGGCCTCTCTTGAGACTGTACTATCAAGAAGATCCTTACCTTCAAGCGCTGCCTTAACATATGTAATTCGGTCGATTACATCCTTCGCACCTGTAATTTTAACCTTCTTAGGTTTAACAGTAGGTTGTCCCGCTGAATAACCATCTTTTATCAAGTCACTATTAAATTCAGCCTCTACCGTAAATTCAGTTGTTACTTTTTCCTGCACTGCAACAGTTACAGAACTTGGCTTAATTGTTGCTTTTAATTTATCAGATAACCCGCTTACTTCGAATTTCACCTTTTGATTACCTATATTGGCATTGGTTAGATCTACAAAAACCTCAAAGTTTTTTAAAGCCTTTGCTGACTTAACATGAGGCATTGGACCTTCGATGGTTACTTCTACCGTGTCGGGAATTCCTGAAACTACGAGATTTTCGGTGTCATAATAAGCTTTTACTGGAATATCTGCTAAGGTTTCTGTGGTATTATCCCCTGGTACATTTATTTCTGTGGTTTTCCCCCCTGAATTTGGGACCGCAGAATAAAGTAGTATGGCCAATAATAACGCCAGTATTTTAATAAACCAGGGATTATCCATCAGTTTATCCATTATTCTTTCCCCTCCAGTTCCAACGAGCTGAAGAAGCCGGTTTTACTTTCGTATTTGTGATTAGTAAATCATGAGAAATCAATTCTTTAAATGCGTCTAAAGTTAAATTTCGATGCAGCTCCCCATTTTTGGTTAAAGAAATATTTCCGGTTTCTTCAGAAACCACTACCGTAATACTGTCTGTGACTTCACTTATTCCTAAAGCAGCACGGTGTCTTGTACCAAGCTCCTTTGAGATAAAAGGGCTTTCGGATAAGGGAAGATAACAAGCAGCGGCGGCTACATTATTTTTTTGAATAATTACAGCGCCATCATGCAGTGGTGTATTTGGAATAAAAATATTTATGAGTAATTCAGAAGAAATTTTTGCATCTAGTGGGATACCTGTTTCTATGTAATCACTCATCCCTGTTTCCCTTTCAATGGAAATCAAGGCACCTATGCGCCGTTTTGCCATATAGTCTGTGGCCTTAACAATCGCTTCGACCATTTTCTCTTGCTCCTCATCATCCGGGCCATTGGTTCGTGAAAAAAACCGTCCTCTGCCTAATTGCTCAAGGGCTCTCCGAAGTTCAGGCTGAAAGATAATAATAATAGCTAGGAATCCCCAATCAATTGCCTGCTGCGTTAACCAACTCAGCGTATTAAGACCAAAAAACTCACTAACAACTCTTATAAGGAGAATAACAACAATTCCTTTTAATAATTGTACAGCTTTTGTTCCTTTAATTAGGTTTAACAGTTTATAAATGACCCACGAAACAAGGAGAATATCAACAATACTAGCTAAATACTTCCATATAGTAAAATCCTCAAAAAACGGCATTGTTTTTCCTCCGTAAATTTGTCTAACTAATAACCTATTTATTATAACATAAATTACACATGTACTTATTATTAATCATTCTTACTGATATCATGAAAAAAGAAATCACTCACTAGGAGTGACTTCTTACTATTATTCTTCACCATCATTAAAGATATCAATGACCTCAAAAGCTGTCCTTTTCATGTGATACCAGATCCAATCGAAGACTTCATTCACCTCTTCTATTTGACCAGTAACATTTCCAGCAGATGCTAAGTACTGTTCCCCATTAATGACAGTCACATCGCCTTGTACTTCACCTTCAATTCTTAACTCTCCGTTGCGGACGATGACATCACCTTTAACTACTTCCCCTTCCGGGACAATCACAGTACCGTTCTCAACTACCAAATTCTCTTGTTTTGAAACAGAAAATTCTCGATCTTGGTTCCAAGTTGATATTAGACTTCCTGTCATTAAAACGATAAATAATGACGCAGCAGCAATTAACGGATGATTACGTAACCACCTTTGCATGCCAACCTTTTTCTTTTCCTTTGGCAAGCTGGCCATTACCTTCGTTGTAAAATTTGGCGGTGCCTGCATTCTTGAAGTTCCTTTTACAACCGCAATAGTCCTCTTATATTCATTGAACAGTGTCTCACAGTCCTTACAGCTTTTGAGGTGGTCTCTTAAAATCATCTCATTTTCTGGGTCAATTTCTTCATCTAAATATTCATGCATTAACTCAACGATTTTTTCATCACACTTCAACGTGTTCACCTCTTATCACACATAACGTAATTGTTGACGTAACGCCTCGCGCCCACGATGGATCCGCGTTTTAACTGTGCCTAACGGCAAATCAAGAATTTCACTTATTTCATTTAAAGACAACTCTTCAATATACTTTAAAACAATAACAGATCTGTATTTCTCAGGAAGCTTTAAAATTTCCTTATGAACAGTATCCTGAAGTTCAAGACTTTCTAACTCAATTTCTGGCAAGGGGGAATTGGATGCCAATTGTGAGTACATCGTGAGGCCGTCCGTTCCCGACACTTCTGCATCAAGATAGTAATCTGGCTTTTTCTTTCTTATCCTGTCTATACACAAATTTGTTGCAATCCGAAATAACCAAGTCGAAAACTTTAGATCCTGATTAAATGATTTGATATTAACATATGCACGGATAAAGGCTTCCTGTGCAATATCTTCTGCTTCATGGCGATTTCCCAGCATTCGATAACCTAGCTGATAAATACTATTACTATAAATCTCAACAATTTCAGCAAAAGCATCTTGATCGCCTTTTATTACCTGTTTAATTCTTTTTTTTATAAGGGCTTCCATCTATTCTTCTCAGCTCCAATACAGCTATACAATCTTACGAATTAATAGCAAAAAGGTTTCAATATAAATAATTTCTTTCTTACACACTTTTTATATTAACAAATATTAACTATTTTGGATAAAAGGAAGCTTAAAAGTTTTTTACTGTGGGAAGGAATAGCGGAAGGAATAATAACAGCAGCTTTCATGGAAAGCTGCTTGTTTAATAATTATAATAATTTTTCACCGAACAGGGAGCCCATCAGTTCAACAGCCGCCCTTGCTGTTTTATTCTTTTCATCTAGTATAGGATTAACTTCCACAAATTCTGCTGAGGTAATAATCCGCGCTTCTTCAAGCATCTCCATTGCCAAATGACTTTCACGATAACTAATACCGCCCATAACCGGAGTTCCTACACCTGGGGCATCATTTGGATCTAATCCATCTAAATCTAGGGATAAGTGAACACCATCTGTTCTTTCTTTTAGATAGGCAATTGTTTCCTCCATCACTTTTGCCATCCCAAGCCTGTCAATCTCATGCATGGTATAGACTTTTATGCCTTTTTCTTTAATTAGGATTTTTTCACCTTCATCAAGAGATCTTGCGCCGATGATAACCACGTGCTCTGGTTTTACCTTTGGGGCATATCCTCCGATATTTGTTAAAGAACGATGACCAATTCCTAGGCTTGCTGCTAATGGCATACCATGTATATTTCCTGAAGGCGAGGTTTCTGCCGTATTCAAATCACCATGTGCATCATACCAGATAACCCCTAAGCTGGTGTAGTGCTTAGATACACCTGCTAAGGTTCCAATGGCAATGCTATGGTCTCCACCCAAAACAAGCGGAAATGAACCAGAAGCAATCACTTCGTCCACCTTTTCAGCTAGCAAGGTGCTTTTTTCGGCTACAAGATCTAAATTCCGTAAGTTAGATTCTTTATCGATCACCACTTCGGGTCTTCCAATCGGAATGTCCCCCATGTCATGAATTTCATCAAATAGTGGTTTCAGTCTTTCATTTATCCCTGCATACCGGATAGCACTAGGTCCCATATCAACTCCCCGTCTCATTTGACCTAAATCCATCGGCATTCCAATTATAGATAGCTTCCTCATACTCTACCTCCTACCCTTCATTAATACTATTTTAACCGCTTTCAGGGCAATGACTCAACTCGACAAAATTATGTATATATATACGAAGTTTGGTTTTATTTAAAGTGGTAGTTTTGGTTTAAGAAGAGGTAGTAGTTTGAAACGTAGTTGATTACTGTCATCATAGAAGCTGCATGGTTACCACTTTTCATTTTTTCTTTATTACGGTCACTTAACCAAAGCAAAAAATAAAAAAGCCTTAAATCCAAGTGATTTAAGGCGAAGTTTATATGTAGTGTAATGGTGGAGCCTAGCGGGATCGAACCGCTGACCTCCTGCGTGCAAAGCAGGCGCTCTCCCAGCTGAGCTAAGGCCCCATATGGAGCGGAAGACGGGATTCGAACCCGCGACCCCCACCTTGGCAAGGTGGTGTTCTACCTCTGAACTACTTCCGCTTTTCATAGATAAAGACCCGTAGAGATATATTTCTCTTGGGGCCAAATTGTAAATTGATGAGCCATGAAGGACTCGAACCTTCGACCCTCTGATTAAAAGTCAGATGCTCTACCAACTGAGCTAATGGCTCTTGGCTGGGCTAGCTGGATTTGAACCAACGCATGTCGCAGTCAAAGTGCGATGCCTTACCGCTTGGCTATAGCCCAATGTTTAGTACAATAAATAGTATGTCCAACATTAATTAAAAATATAAGTGGTGGAGGGGGACGGATTCGAACCGCCGAACCCGGAGGGAGCGGATTTACAGTCCGCCGCGTTTAGCCACTTCGCTACCCCTCCACTTATTGAAATTGCTTAAAATCCTGTCGAGGATTTTTGCATACTTCCAATGAATATAAATCAGGAAGTAAAAAAGCATGGTGCCGGCGAGAGGACTTGAACCCCCAACCTACTGATTACAAGTCAGTTGCTCTACCAATTGAGCTACCCCGGCACATTTTAAATATCATTTAATTAAAAATGGTGGAGGATGACGGGATCGAACCGCCGACCCTCTGCTTGTAAGGCAGATGCTCTCCCAGCTGAGCTAATCCTCCATATAAATGTGAATCAATTAACAAAAAAATGGTGACCCCTACGGGATTCGAACCCGTGTTACCTCCGTGAAAGGGAGGTGTCTTAACCACTTGACCAAGGGGCCATATAGAAAATAAGAAGGTAAGCTTCCAAGCGGGCTCGAACCGCTGACCTCTTCCTTACCATGGAAGTGCTCTACCTACTGAGCTATGGAAGCATAGCCAATATTCATAAAATAAAATTGGCTCCGCAGGTAGGACTCGAACCTACGACCGATCGGTTAACAGCCGATAGCTCTACCACTGAGCTACTGCGGAACAATATAAAGCCTGGCAACGTCCTACTCTCACAGGGACAAAGTCCCAACTACCATCGGCGCTGAGAAGCTTAACTTCCGTGTTCGGTATGGGAACGGGTGTGACCTTCTCGCCATTATTACCAGACCTATTTTTCTCAAAGAC
>NZ_JAUSZN010000002.1 GCF_030817595.1 Neobacillus niacini | reverse complement strand
AAATCCAGCTAGAGTTTATGACACTTATTCAACTAACGCTAAGATTCAAGGAACGTCAGCCATTCAAACTAAGAAATGTATGATCGAGGGACAAGCCTTGTGTAAGCAACTTTCTACACCTGATAGAACGTTCGCACTACTGGCAACAGTACATGACGAATTACTATTTAGAGTACCTAAGGACATTACACGAGAAGAAGTAGCATTATTTGAGGCTGTCATGACTGACACTGTACAACTTAATAACATTCCTAGTGGTACTGACGGTGAGTTAGGAAACTGTTGGGGCGACTTAACACCAATTAAAAAACATTTTGCTTAAATAAAGGACACTCTTAGAGGGTGTCTTTTTCTTTATATAAAAAAGAAAAGGACGTGTAAAAAATGAGTTTGCTTTCTAAACCTACTGAATTAAGAGAACAAGTATTAGCAAAGAAAGAGGGGAATAAACGTGGTGACGAATTGGTTCAAGCGTTTCATAATCACATTGAAGCTGTTAATAGTAAGGATTACTTTGATATTGTTGAGGTTGAGGAACTACTACTAAAAGAACAGGCACACGCTATTGAAGTAATGAAAACACCTAAGACTTACCCTAAAGAGTTAGCAAGGTTTTCACCTTCTAGTTCTGACAAGTGTGAAAGAGAATTGTTCTTTAAGGCTAACAAGGCTGAGAAGGACGAGGATACAGGACACCCATTTCAAAGACGGTGGACTAGAAATAGTACTGCTGTTCATGGTGCTATCCAGCGACAACTATTAGAGGCTGAAATTGTTGTAGAAAATCCTGACTTTGTAGTATTGAGATTGGAAAATGGTTTACCAGCATGGGAAAAGAATATTGAGGATTGGAAGGTAATCGAACATAACGGTGTAACATTCGTTCTATTCGGTATGTGTGACGGTATCCTTCAATACAAAGACGGTACTAAGGTTGGTTTTGAATATAAAACAAAGTCAAACAGTGTAGCACAAATAAAGCAACTTAAAGAACCTTCACCTAGTCATAGGTTACAGTGTGTAGCTTACTCTATTCTATTCGGTGTTGACGAGTGGTTAATAACTTATGAATCTGTAGCTAAGGACAAATGGACAACAAATGAAAACGCACGTCCTGACTTTAAGATTTTCTACACTAGAATAACTGAACAAGATCGTACTATCCTGTTAAACAAGTGGGCTAGGGTTGCTGAAAAGGTTGACACTGGTTATGTACCAGCACCTAATCCTAGTAAGTGTATGTTCTGTCCATACAAGAAAGTGTGTGGTGAGGTCAATGAGTAACAAGAAACTAATATTAGCTATTGATAGTTCACTTGCCTGTCCAGCCTTTGCTGTATGTGAAGTTAACTTAATTACAAAGAATATAAAAGTCATTGAGGTAAGTCACGTTAAAACAAATTCAAAGAAGTCAACAGGCTTTAGATTATTTCAAATATGGAATCATGCTAATGACATTCTTGATCGTTATACC
Source organism: Neobacillus niacini (assembly GCF_030817595.1). Taxonomy (GTDB): domain Bacteria; phylum Bacillota; class Bacilli; order Bacillales; family Cytobacillaceae; genus Neobacillus; species Neobacillus niacini_G. The sequence goes on along the minus strand of NZ_JAUSZN010000002.1, from coordinate 60,711 downwards.
TTTGACGCTGTGGTGTTTGAAAAAGGCTTTAATAAGTTCGCTGTAGCTACTCAACAGATTCAAAGGACGGTAGGACTATTACTTTTTACGCTATATTGTAAAGAGGTTGAGAATATAGACGAAATAGCACCTACCTCAGTGAAGAAAGCTGTTACTGGAAACGGTAAGGCTACAAAGGAACAATTAGCTGAGGCACTAGAAAGTTATGTAGGTGTCGTTAAGTATAAAACGAATGATGAATCTGACGCTGTTGGTGTCGCTATCGCATTAGCATTACAGAAAGGTTGGATATAGTTCACTCAAAGGAGGTGAGACTATTATGAGTATCGACTACACTATTTACGCTTATGACATTGAATCAAAGAATCGTATCGTAAAAGGCTTAATAGATAGTGGTTATGTAGTTCAGGTACTCTTAGGTAAACAGGATAAAGAACTTGTTTACTTGATCTGTATTTATAAAGAGGAAGTGGAAGAAAAGAAAGAAAAGAAATCAATAGGATTCTAACAGGACGCTGAAAAGCGTTCTTTTTTTTGTCCTAAAAAGGTCACTAATCGTTAGTACATAAATGTAAGGCGAAACAAAAAGGAGGAATAAACGTGTTAACCGTTATCACTGGTTCAATGTTTGCTGAGAAATCCACTGAGTTACAAAGACGTGGAAGAAGGTTAGAAAGGGCTGGAAAAACAGTGGCTTACTTCAAGCCTAACTTTGACACTCGTTATTCAGAAAATGAAATAGTCACTCATAACGGTGAAAAGGTACACGCTTTTAATATTGAGGTGTCAATGCCTGACGAACTACTGGACTTTATGAATCATGACGTTTACTTGATTGACGAAATACAGTTCTTTAATCACAGGGTAGTTGAGGTTATCAAGTTTCTTTTGAAAAAAGGAAAGACAGTTATTGTTGCTGGTCTTGACATTGACTTTCAGGCTAACCCATTTATTGTAACAGCTAGTCTTATGGCTATTGCTGAGGACGTTGTAAAACTAAAGGCTGTATGTAATCACTGTGGTCAAGACGCTTGGGTGTCTGATCGTAAGACAAGTGAAAAAGAAAGAAATGTATTAGGTTCAAGTGACACCTATCAACCACTATGTAGAAAATGCTATGACAATAAAAACCCTATGGAGGAATTTTAAAATGGAAAACTTTAAATTATTTATTGCTAACGTTACAAACATGGAATTAGAGGCACAAATCGAGGTTATGAAAGATCAGTATGAGGACTTAGAAAGTCTTAACGATTCTCTATTAGAGGAAAACGGAATCTTGCACGAGGAAAACGTACACGCTGGGGCATTGATCATTAAGTTAGAAGAAGAAAACCACTCATTAAGACAGGCACTTAAAGAAGAAATTATGGAATCACCTATCGAGTTTGAACAGGCTGACTTTGAATTTAAAGGGACTTTGAGACAGCTAGACCAGCTACTAAAACTAGTGACTAACTTTGGAGGTAAAAACTAATGAAATTTGAACTACAATTATTATTCGATAAAGGTCAACGCACATTAGCATATCAACTAGAGGCTATGATTGAAAAAGCACCTGAACTAGAGGACGACTTTGACAACCTTATCACTGTCATTACTGACACTATTGAGGACTTAGAGGAACAGGCTGAGTATCAATATGATATGGGTAAAGACGAGGGCTTTTCTGAGGGATATAGTGAGGCTGAATATGAACTTGATTCTAAAGTAGAGGACGCTTTTGAGGAAGGAAAAGCTGAGGGTTACGCTGAGGGATATGAGGACGGTTTCGAGTGTGGTCACGACAATGACTAAGGCTGATATTCAAATTAAGATGAACCTTAAAAGGGTATTAAATCAAGGTGTATCTGACGAGGGACAAGCTATTCGTCCTGTTTGGGCTGACGGTACACCAGCTAACACCCTTAAAGTTTTTGGTGTCCTTAATGAGTATGATCTTGCTGAGGAATTTCCTATAGGTTCTTTACGTCCTACTGCTTGGAAGGCTGGACTAAAAGAGGACTTATGGATTTATCAAGAACAGTCTAATGACGTTGAACTATTAGAATATAAGTACGGTGTTAAGTACTGGCGTGAGTGGGCTAATGACAAGGGTGATCTAGGGCTTGCTTATGGTCGTCAAATGGCTTATGAACACAAGTACAAGGAAGGTTATTTCACTCAAATAGACAGGCTAATATGGGACTTAAAGAATAACCCTTATAGTCGTAGAATGATAACTAACCTTTACAATCACGAGGACTTACATGGAATGACTTTATATCCTTGTGCTTTCTTGACAATGTGGGACTTTGACGGTGAACGTCTTAATATGACACTTGTACAGCGTTCAAGTGATTACCTTGTGGCTGGTAACATTAACGTAACTCAATACGCTTTACTGTTACACATGGTAGCACAATCGGCTGGCATGTTAGTAGGAAAGTTTAACCACTACATTAACAACCTTCATATCTATACAAGACATATAGATCAGGCTATTGACGTTGTAGGTAGAGAACCACTACCAGCACCTAAACTTATCATTGACGATTCAGTTAAGAACTTCTATGACTTCAAGGTTGAACACTTTAAGTTAGAAGGTTATGAACCACACCCACAAATAGGTAAGTTAGAAATAGCTATTTAGTAATTAGGGCATGAGAAATTTACTTTCTCGTGTCCTTTTTTCTTTCAATATCGTTAGTACTTAATTGTAAGGGGTTCGGCTGAACCACTCACTAAAAAATGACAATCAAAAGGAGAGTTTATATATTATGGCAATCGAATTAGAAGGGTTTCACAGAAAATTATACTTAACACGTTATGCAAAGAAATCTATGGATAAGTCACAGTTTATTGTAGTGGGTGCTGACGTTGTAACACTAGTAAAGGACGGTAAATATCCTGTTCGTGAAATAGCTACTGTTAAGGCTGTTGAAGGCGAAAAAGTTATCATGACACTTCAAACTGCTGACGGTTTTGAATATCAAGTGGGTGACGAGTTCGTACAAGATATTAACTTAGTTGACGCTTTAGTAGAAACAAAATTTGAACAAACTGCTGATCGTGTAGCTGGTGCTTTAGCAAGTGTAGAACCTAGCGAAACTAAAGAGGCATTTTACAAGAAAGCTAAGAAAGCTATTGAGAATTTCCACCTTGTACCTAGTGGACGTATCTTAACTGGTGCTGGTGATGATTCACAGGTAACACTTTTTAACTGTTATGTAATTGACGTTGAATTAGCACCTTACGCAAAAGAAAAAGGTCGTGATTCAAGACAGGCTATTTTTCACCATATGGGACGTATTTCTGAAATCATGGCTAGAGGTGGAGGCGTTGGTACTAACCTATCAGTATTTAGACCACGTTATTCAGGACTATCAAAAACTAAAGGTCAGTCAACTGGTGCTATCTTTATAGGTAATCAATTCAGTGGACTTACTGAGTTTATCAATCAGGCTAATAGACGTGGGGCACAAATGCTTACACTACATGATTGGCACCCTGACGTATTCTACACAAATGACATTAACTCACCTGACTATAACGAGGACTTTATTGGGGCAAAGCGTAAGCAAGGATTCATGGAAGGTAACAATAGTTCAATCCTAGTATCTGACGCTTTTATGTTTGCTGTAGAACATGACTTAGACTGGAATCTTGTTTTCCCTGACACTTCTCATTCTAGCTATGACAAGGATTGGGACGGTGATCTTGATAAGTGGATTAAGAAACATGGTAAAGATTCTGTTAAGGTTCACAGAACAGTTAAGGCTAAGGAAATGTGGAATAAGATCATGGTTTCTAATCATACGAGTGCTGAACCGGGAATTATTTACATTGACGAGGTTGAACGTAACCATAACGGACATTACTTAGGTGTAGTTAAGGCTACTAATCCTTGTGGTGAACAACCAATTCTTGGAAATTCCACTTGCAACTTATCTGCTGTTAACTTTGGTCGCATGATTAAAGTGTCAGGCACAGACGAGTTAGGTAACTTATATGAAATTGATTGGGATTTACTTAAAGAAACTATTCATACTGGTGTTCGTTTCCTTGACAATGCTATTGACTTAACTTACTACTTTGACAAGGACATGAAGAAATGGCAACAGGGAGAAAGACGTGTCGGTTTAGGTGGCATGGGTGTAGCTGACTTAGCTATCGCTTTACGTGTTAGATACGGTTCACCTGAGTTTAACGCTATGTTTGATCAGCTTATGGCTTTCTTACGTGATGAATCTTATCGTGCAAGTGTTGAACTAGCTAAGGAAAAAGGTTCATTCCCATTATTCAAGAAAACTAAATTCATGCAATCAGGTTTCGTTAAACGTCTACCAAAAGACATTCAGAACGATATTAAAAAATTCGGTATTCGTAACCTAACATTAAATACCTTTGCACCTACTGGTACAACAGGTTCTATGACACCTTCACTATTAGACATTAACGGTAGTGTTAGTACTGGTATTGAACCTCACTTTGCTATGAAGTATGACAGACTTTCTCGTATCGGTAAGACTGTACAGTATGCTGGTGTAGCAAAGGCATTTATGGACAGTAACCCAACAGTAAATGAATTACCTTCTTACTTTGTTGGGGCTATGGATTTAACCCCTGAGGAACATGTAATGGTTCAAGCTGTAGCACAAAAGTATATTGATTCATCTATCAGTAAAACAGTTAATGCACCAGCTAATTACACTGTAGAACAATGTGAGGCTGTTTACATGAATCTTTATAAATCAGGCTGTAAGGGTGGAACAATCTATAGACAGGATTCTCGTGACGAACAGATTCTAACACTTTCTACTGACACTGAAACTACTGTTGAAGTTGAAGTTAAGGACGAAACTGGTACTAATACTGGTACTAAGGTTAAAGGTAAGTATGACGACTGGACTTGTGGTAACTGTGGTTCTGAGGAATTTCACATGGTTGAAGGTTGTCCACAATGTGATAACTGTGGTTCTCAAAGCTGTTCTATCTAAGACTTTATTAAGGACGTGGGGGCTTTTCCTCACGTTCTAATTATATATAAAGGGGTTATGTCCAATGGAAAACCTACTACCTAATGATGAACTTTATAGCGAGTTTAAGAGGCTACAAGCTGAGAACTATCACCTTAAAAATCAACTATCTAATAAAAACAAACAAATTAGAGGACGAGACAAACAAATTAGACAAATGGCTAAAGAATTGAAAGAGTTCAAACCACAAAAACAACACTACAAAAATGGGAAAAGAGGGACTATGTACAATGGCTGAAATGACAATCAAAGAACTACAATCACAAGTAAAACAGTTACTTGATGAAAAAGGGTTCGCTTATGACAAATCAACTTTCTATGAAAAGGCAAGTTTAGCACATACAGAAATCAGTGAACTAGTTGACGTGATCAAAAAGCAAGGAATGAACGAAAACTCACAAGAGGATATAGAGGCTGAGGTTGCTGACATTATCATTCGTACTATGAACTTTGCTTTAATGTTTGACTTTGATCTTGATACAGCTATTCAAAAGAAAATGGACAAGAATTTCAAACGTCCTTTTAAATACAATACTTATGAGGAAGGTGGGGCTTAATTGCCTCACTTTTTTTTATGTCTATTTGTCCTAAAACTTGTCGGTATCGTTAGTACCTAAGTGTAAGGCAAATAAAACATGAGGTGATGAAATGGAAGGCAAATTCAATCAAGAGGCAATCAAAACACTGTTATTAAATTATCCAGTAAAGGACATTCGTTTCGAGTACAACACAATCATTTTAGTTCTTCAAGCTGGTCGTGAAATTGAGATTACTTCCGAAATGGGTAGCTATGATGAAAGTACTTTATCTATTGAACATTATGTGATTGAACGTAAACAGGTTGGAAGGGTGGAACTTGACTAATGAGATATGACGTTGAAAATCCTATGGTTCGTCCACTTGAAAAAGATGTTTATAAAGTTGTTGCTTACTGTTGTAACTGTGACGGTGAACTTCACATAGACGAGGACTTTCTAGCCACTGAGGATAACGAGTATTTATGTGACGAAACATGTTTAGTTCAGTACATGGGTGTACGAAAAGTTGAAGGGTGGGAAATTTAGTGAATAAAGTATTTGAGGTTTTACTCTTTCTAATCATTGTTATTGGTTGTATTGGTCTTATTGTTAGTTGGTTCTATGGTGTACCAGCACTAGCCCATATGATTTATGAACCTATTAGTTATGCTGTTTACCTTTCAATATGGTTGTCTATTCACCTTGTACGTAACATGATTGGACGTATTAAGGCACAAAACCAGTTAAAGCAATATCAAGAAATTCATAAGATTCTAGGGGGTAAATAATCATGGAAACTAAAAAACATTTACTGGCACAAAAGAAACTTAACGTAGCTGTATCCACTTTTGAAAAAGCGTCAAATGAAGTTGATCAAGCTATCACACTTATTGAACAATCTATTAAGGCTGACGAACAGCGTTTAGAAAGTATTGAGGCTAATATCAAGGCGTTAGAAAATGCCCATGATCAAGTACAAGCTAACATTATTGCTAAAAAAGGTGAGATTAAGAATCACATTGAACTATCATTCAAACTAAAAGAATTTACATTAGGGGGCAAACAATAATGAGAATCGTATTTCAAGGGTCAGCAACACCACAACAAATTGGTAAAGGTATTCAAGAAATCTTAGAAAACACTTTAGTTAAGGCTAAGGCTAAAGGACAAAAATATCCAGTTCATAACGCTGTAGTTGAATTTAATCTCAATATCGCTGGTGAAGAAAAACCTATGCTACTAGTTGATGATGTTAAAGGAACAATGTTAACTATTCACACTGGCATTGAAAAAGGTGAACTTACTGAGTATGTTGAAATTGATCGTTCAGAACTTATTTCTAAGTTTGACCAAATGGTTGAAAATGCTACTAAGACTGACGAGGACAAAGCTAAGGAAGAATTACAAAAGGAATTAGATAAGGCACAATTCTTACTACCAGCACCTAAAGAGTAAAAAGAAACCCACTACCTTAATCGGTGGTGGGATTTTTTCGTTCTTGTCTCATTTTAGTTAAGTATTCTTCCTGTTCAGGTAGTATAGCCTCTTTAGCTATTATTTCCTGATCTTGTGTAAATATCTCTTTAGTATCGTCAGGCATTATAAATTCAAATAGCTTGCTTATATCGTCAATCCTTAAAGCCTGTGCTATTACAATTATGTGAGGCACGTTTAAGGTTGATCTTTTCATATTAACCATTTCTGAGATCGTAGCCACTCTTATACCTGTCAAGTCGCTTAATTCTTGCATTTTTAAACCACGTTCTTTAAGTACTTCTCCTAGTTTGCACCTAATAGTGAAATAAGGGAACTTTTCTAGGTTGCTGACCACCTGTTCATTAGTCTTATCGTGTACCTTAACTATCATTGTACTACCACACCCTAACTTAGTTTGTTATATCTCACAGTATAATACAATATATCGTAAATAGCAAGTAGGGGAAATGTCCTAAAACACCTTGTTTTCGTTAGTACCTAAGTGTAGGGGAAAACCCTAAATACTTTTTAGAGGTGTTCATATGAGAATTGCTATTACAGGAAAAATGAGGTCAGGTAAAAATACTGTGGCTGACTATTTCCTAATTCATAAAGCGTTTAGGTCAATGGCTTTTGGTGAGGGAATCAAGGAAGTTATACAACTTTATTTTCCTGAGTTATTACTACAGGGAAAACCTAGAAAATTGTATCAGGCTATTGGTCAGCTATTTAGAGAATTTAACCCTGACATATGGGTGGAGATTTTAGATAGACGTTTAGACCAAATTACTACATGGTTCGGTGACGAGAATATTGACATTGTTGTAACTGATTTACGACAAGAAAACGAGTACAAATATCTTAAAGAACAAGGGTTCATTATTATCAAGGTTGAGGCTGAGGACGAGTTAAGAATTGAACGAATTAAACAGTCAGGCGACACCTTTGATCATGAGGATTTTTACCACGAAACGGAATTAAGTGTTGACGCTTTAGGGTTCGATTACCTAATAACTAATAACACCACAATAGAGGATTTAAACGAACAAATCAAATTTATTATAAACGAAATGGAGGAAGAATAGTCATGAATAAATACGAACAGGCTTACAAATTGGAGAACGAAAAAGGGGTAACAGCTTTCTTAACAGATTACCACAAACTAGCTGAGGCAAGATTTTACGCTAATGATCTTTCTATTAGTGATATGCTATTAGACTTTCATTTTGCTATGAAAAAAGCCTTAACAGATCGTCAACAGGAAGTTATTGAGTTAACTTACTTTAAGGATATGAGACAGGTTGACGTGGCTAATGAACTTAACTTAACTCAACAAACTGTACAGGAACATACGGTAAAGGCAATTAAAAACCTTGCTACTTATCATATGATTATTAAAAGTAGGGGTGAATAAACTGTGGGGGTTCGTGATCAGTTTGAAAAAGAGGTTCAAGACTTGCTAGAACTAAAAGAACTATTACCTGTGGAAACACGTATTAAACAGGTGACTGATCTTACTGAATGGTATTGGAAAGAAACTGGTAAGGTTTATAAAAACTCTTACTTTCTTGATCTATTAGGTACTTACCTATTAGCTGACGAATTAAGAAATAAAAGCACTCACAAGGTTAAACAAACTGATTTTCCTATACTTTCTCACACTCAATTAAAGCTAAGAAATAGACGTGAAAGACGTGTAGGGGATGAAAATATAGACTTCATTATCCTAAAAGAAGTTAAGCAACACCCTAACGCATTTAAAACAAAAACTCAAAATAAGGACGAGTGATAACATGGGATTTTTAGAATTATTGACACTTATATTTATTGTACTTAAACTAGTTGGAATTGTTAGCTTTTCATGGTTTTATGTATTCTTACCTTTGATTATATCAGTATCTTTATACGTGCTGTGGTTCATTGTTTGGGTTATATTAGCTATCTTTATCAATAGGTAAAACAAGGGACATTCAACTTTTTACAGGTTGGGTGTCCTTTTTTCTTTTGTTTTCGTTAGTACTTAATTGTAAGGCATTAAACAAGGGGGTACGAAATGGACGAGATTGAAAAAGCTACTCAAAACCTTACAGCAAGCGAATTAACTGAGTTCTCTAAGGTATTTAGAAAGCAAGGTAAGTCAGTTAAAGTAGCCTATACGCTGTGGGCTATTGGTGGGGCTGTAGGGCTTCATAGATTCTATACAGGTAACTATGGAACAGGCTTAATAGTAATGGCTGTCACAGTCTTTACATGTGGTCTTGGGGCTATTGCTGGACTACAGGACGTACAGAACATTAGACGCTTAGTAAGTCAGGCTAATAAGGAATTAACTTTACAGATCGTTAAAGACGTGAAAAGAAAATGATTGAGTGGGCTAATAGAAGGCAAAGACAGATTCTTGTCCATTCATTTCTTTACTATCAATTAAATGAATCTATCATATCAGATCATACTTTTGATCAGTGGTCAAAGGAATTAGCAAAGTGGATTAAAGAAAATCCTGATCAATTTAAAATGACTGTTTACTATGACGGATTTAAAGAGTTTGACGGTTCAAGTGGTTATGACTTACCTTATTCAATTCCTGACATTCAAAACACTGGTTATAAACTTTTAAAAATACATGCTGAAAAGAGGAAATTATAATGGAAATGCAAGTAATGGGAACTGGTTCTTTTTATACTTATTGGGAAGTTTTTCGTTGGGCTGAGGACGGTGACGTTTTTGAAATAGTTGATTGTCCTAATAATGACTTTGAAGGTTCACGAGTTGTTATGAAAAAACAAGGTGGTTACGGTGTTGTTATGAAACACTATGGTTCTTATGGTGATGATAGTTCTGATACCCTTGTAACACCTTATGGGGCTATTACTGGTTCAACTTTTAAACGTGTTGACGCTTTTGAGAAGGTTGATTTTAGAACAGCCTTTGACGCTATTAGAACTGAGGGTCATGAGGTTTATGTAAAGAAATACGGTGAGTTTGAAGTGTTTGGTCGATTCACTGATTTTAGTGATCATTACATTACTGATCTTGATGATTTAATTAACGCTGATTTTTACATGAAAACCAAATAAATATTTAAGAGGTAAGTTAACTTGACTTACCTTTTTTTATTTTACCTGAAAGGGGGTGAAATCATGATCAATAAAGATTATAGAGATTCAGCTTTAAAGGTTTACGGTGAGGCTTGTGAAATCTGTGGTTATCGTGCTGGTGTTGAAGTACACCACATTGATTATCAAGAACAATGGGAAATCGAAAAGAAGTTAAGAAAGGCTAAGGGTTCTGAATATACTCGTCTATTAGCTGAGGCAAAGAAACAAGGCTATGACGAATTTAAAGATAACCAACTAGCAAAAAATGATTCTACTAAAAACCTATCTGTTTTATGTGGTAATCATCATTCTTTAATCCATTCCCTTGATTCAGGCAAGGCATTATTAAAGGTTATACCTGAAAGAAAATAATAGATAAGGGGTTTTATAATGTTTAAAAATATTTTGGCATTGGCGTTTGCTGGTGCTTTCTTTTTTACTGCTGGTCATGCTTTTGCTTACGAGGTTAAAACAGGTGACACTATGTATAATATAGCTAAAACTCATAATGTTTCTTTAGAGGATTTAAAAACTCTTAACCCACAAATTTCTGACTTAAATAAAATCTATGTTGGTCAGAATGTGAACACGAATAAAGATAACTCACAGGGGTCTGAAAATGTTAGTAACGTTTCAGCATATGAGAAAGATTTATTAGCTAGGTTGGTTCGTGCTGAGGCTGAAAGTGAACCTTATGCTGGTAAAGTCGCTGTGGCTTATGTTGTCCTTAATCGTGTAGATCATTCTCAATTCCCTGATACTATTAAAGGGGTTATTTATCAGTCAGGACAATTTACACCAGTTTCTAACGGTGAAATAAATCAAAAGGCTGACGCTGATTCTATAAGGGCTGTCAATGAGGCTGTTACTGCTGATCGTTCTAATAGTGAATCGTTATTCTTTTATAATCCTACTACTGCTACTAGTCGCTGGTTAGATTCTAAACAGACTACTGTTACTATTGGTAATCATGTATTTAAAAAGTAAAAGAAAAGGACAGGGGTTTATTCCCTTGTCCCTTTTTTTATTTACATACATACGAAAAAACCCCCAACTAATGAAAGTCAGGGGTTTAATCTGTAAGGTATCAACAAACTAATACTAAATTAAAGTGTTAACTACATCTTATATTATATAAGGCTATTTGTAAAGTTTTTTTATTAGTACTAAACTTAGTATTGACATTAAATTTAATTCTGTTATTGTTATAAGTGTAAGGTACAATATTAAATTTAAAGGTGGTTTATTGAATGGGAATAGTTTTGTGTGTTAACAATAATAAGGGTGGGGTTTTAAAAACCACGACAACCAGTAATTTAGCTGGTGTATTATCTTATCTAAAGAAGAAAGTTTTAGTGGTTGACGCTGATAATCAGAGTAATGTTTCAATTAGTTTTGGTCTTAATCCTGATAATTTTAGAACAACTATTTATGATGTTTTAGTGGGTGGCGTTCCTGTTGAGGATACTATTGTAAAGATTGATAAATATATTGATCTTGTCCCTTCTAATCTTGATCTAGTTTCTTTTGAGTTTGATGTTATCGGAAACCCTAATAAATACCCTAAACCATTTCTTTTAATGAAAGACGCTTTAGATCATTTACGTGATCAGTATGATTACATATTGATAGATACACCCCCTAGCCTTTCTTTAATGAATGGTAACGTGTTTTCTTTTGCTGACAATGTTATTATACCCTTTGAACCTGAGGCTTACGCTATGCGTTCTTTAATGGCTGTGACAACTACTGTAAATGATTTTAAAGGTATTAACCCTAATCTTGAAATCATGGGGGTAATTTTTACTAAAGTAGTTCATAACGCTAACTTACATGAGGTTATCAGTCAGGAAACTAAAAAGTATGCCTTTGAAAATGGCTATAAGACTTTTGAAACTGTTATTCCTCGTACTGTTCAATACGCAAATTCAATCGGTTTTGATCGTAAACCTGTAACTATATCTAATCGTAAAAGTGAAAAATCACAGCTTTATTTTTCCTTATGGAATGAGATCGAAAATACTTTAAAGGTGGTTAAATAATGGCTAAAAAATCTTTAATTTCTTTTAGTGACGTGGGCAATACAAACAATGAACCTGAACAACTTGAACACCCTGTTATTAAAGAGGATATTCCTGAACAGCCTGTTATTAAAGTCAAGGAAGGTCAAACTTTGAACCATGCAATTTCTGAGTTTTATACTCCACCTGAAAAGATCGTAAAGAAACAAGTTTCTATATATCTTGATACTGACGTTATAGAGGCATTTAATAATTTTGGTAATGAACATGGCAAGGGTGCAAAGTCTGATCTAGTGAACAACTTTTTAAAACAAGTTTTTGGTATTCGTCAATGAAGGAAATTGAAATAAATGTTAGTTCATTTTATTACGACTATGAAAAGGGGTATCATGTAATGACTAAACGAGTGAATAAAACTATAAGAAATTTACACACTGTATGGCAACAATTAGATAATGCCAGTGGTGAACTTTATAACGCTTTAGATATTTTAGCGAGTATGACTAATCTTGATGATAAAATTAAACGTCAGGCTGATCAGATTGATATAACACGTATAGACGGTTTAAAACAAGAAATAGAGGCACTTATTGAAAAGAAAGAGACAGGGCTTTAATGCCTTGTTTTTTTTTATTTAAAAAAGTACTTGCAATAGTCTTAAACATTTGATATAGTTAGTTTATCGAGTTAAGGCAACTTAAATAAAATAACTTAAAGTGAGGTAATTTATTATGACAATTTACGGATATGGTCGTGTATCAACAGTTCAACAGGATTTAACTTTACAAATTGAGGCACTTTCTAATTATGGTATTGAATCTAAAAATATTTATACAGATCGTTTAACTGGTACTAACATGGATAGAAAATCTTTACAAGAATTACTTTCAATCGTTCAGGCTGGTGACGTTATTATTGTTAAAAAGTTAGATCGTTTAGGACGTTCAGTAAGTCAGGTGACAAACTTAATTGAGGAACTAACAAAGAAAGGTATTTTTGTAAAGTCTATTGACGATAATATTGATACTTCTAATCAATCACCAATGGCAAAGGCTATGCTTCAATTACTTGCAATGTTTTCTGAAATGGAACGTAATTTTATAGTTGAAAGAACTAAACCAGCTATTGAAAATGCAAAGGCAAAGGGTGTACAATTTGGTCGTCCTCAGGTGAATAAAAATCTTTATGATTTAGCTTTAGAAGATCATTTAGAAAAGGGTATGACTGTTAAAGAAATCATAGCTAAATATGGTACTAATGAAAAAGGCAAAGATAATATAACAGAGGCGACTTTCTTTAGACGCTTACGGAAACATAGAGAAAAGGCTGGTCTTTAATGACTGGTCTTTTTTTATAGTACTGATATTAGTATTAAATTTAAAGTTGACATTGTTTTTAATATCGTGTAAAGTATTATTTGTAAGGCAAACTAAATTTAAAGTGAGGTAATTATTTTGGAAAAAGATATTCGTGTAATCATTGCTAACGCTGGTGAACAGGAAATTCATTTAGTTGAGAAGTTTGAACATTCTTTAGAACATTTACAGGCTGTTGTAGGTGGCTACATAGAGGCTATCAGGGTTAATGATTCTATAACCATATGGATAAATGAAGAAGGTAAATTGATCGAGGGTATGAAACCTAATTTTTATTTAATTGATACAAATAATAAGCCTGTAGATATTGTTTTAGGTGACATTATAATAACTGGTACTGACGAGGAAGGCGAAACCATTTCTTTAACTGATCAGGAAATAGAGGAAATTCAATCAAGGTTTATAACACGTAAACATTTTAGATTATGGAAATAATCTTAAAGGGTAAGTCTTAATGACTTGCCTTTTTTATTTGTTTAAAATAACTGTTGACTTACGATATATTGTAATTTATAATAGGTTTTGTGAGGTAAGGCATACTAACTTAAAGTGAGGTAATGTTAAATGTTTGGTAAATTGAATATGTATTTTTTTGGTCAAGAAAGAATTTGTTTATCTGATTTTTTATGGTTCTATGGTATCTTATTCTTTGTAACTGTAATTACTCTAGTCGCTGTTATTCCAGCACAAATACAATTATTAAATAACTAGTTGACAATCTAATCTGTATGATTTATGATAGTATTTGTAAGGCAAACTAAATTAACTTAAAGGACGGTAATTTAAAATGACTAAAAAAGAAATGCTTTTCAAGTTTGGTAAAAAGGTTTCAATGCTACAATGGCAAATTCAATTCTCAAAAGAATCTATTAAAGAAGGTAAACAGTTTGATGATGTTTTAAGAATCGAGTTTGAAGAACAACAGATCAAAAACTTTTCACAAAAAATCTTTGGTATCGTTGAATTTGCTAGTGACTTTAATATAAAACATGATGATGTTTTTATGTTAGCTAATAACCTTTCTTATGAGTTCTCATATCAAGATATAGAAAACATGACAGTTAACCCATACGAGAAAAAGAGATCAGCTTAAACGCTGGTCTTTTTTTATACTTTAATACTGGTACTGAAATTAAATTTAAAATTAGTGTTGACAGATCAAAAGTCTATGAGTTATGATAGGTTTATCAAATAAATGAAACGAGGTTTTCAACCATGAATAATGAACTAACTAAATTTAAACGCTACTGTGAGTTATTAGAAATAACGTACAGCATGAAAAGAAAGGCAACTGGTGACGAACTTGCTGAACTAGGAAAATTAAGCTATGACTTAAAATTAACTGGTGTGCCTGACGTTATAGCTGAAATGAATTTTTACAGACTTGAAAAAGAATTAGAAAAGGCTGGTCAATAATATGTTAAATGATCTAAAGGAATTTTTTAAGGCTTGCAAGAAACCAGTAATTAAAACTTATAAAGTGATCTTTTATATAGTAGGTATCGTAACAATAATAAATCTTTTTTAAAAAGTGTTGACAATCAAAACTGTAAGGTTTATGATAGTAATTGTAAGAGACAAACAAACAAACTAAATTAAAAGGTGGAAATTAAAATGACTAAAAAAGAAATGGCTTTAACACTTGCGAAACAATATATCGAGATCGAATCTAATATGTATGATATGAATGAACAGCGTGATCTTGAAAAAGAAAAATATGGTCGTGATTCAAGTGAGTATGACTGGTCAAAAAATCAGGTAAGAAAGTTAAGATCAAATATGCAAACAATACTAGATAGTAAAACATTGTTAGGAATTTCTAATAAAATATGGTCTGACGCTACATGGACTGCATATGTAGAAAGATCAGAAAAAGAAAAGGCACTGGCTTAAAAGCTGGTGTTTTTTTTATGTCCTTATATAGAAGGAAAAAATAATTTAAAAAAAGTTATCAAAAGTGTTTGACATATGATTGAACATGGTTTAATATTAGGTTATCGAGTTAAGGCAACTTAAACTAAACTAACTTAAAGGGTGGTAATTTACATGGCAACTAATACACAACTAATCGAAGAAGCGTTAACCTATTATAATGATTTTGAATATGACGGTGAAAATCTTAAAACTTTTAACGAGTGGGCAAAGGTGGGAATGATAGTAAAGAAAGGTGAAACGGCTTTTCTAAAATTAGATTTATGGAAACCATTCACTAAAAAGCTGGTTGACGAAAAGACAGGCGAAAAGATCATTGACGAAAAGACAGGCAAGCAAAAAGAAGAAACTAGATTCATGTTAAAAAGTTCAGCACTATTTACACCTGATCAAGTAGAAAAAGGAGAACTTAAAAAGAAAGCACCAGCGAAAAAGAAAAAGAATACTTTTACACAAGTAAAGTCAGCCTAAACGCTGGCTTTTTTGTTTGTCCTTTTATAATCCCGTTTTAAGGGACTTTAAATATTGTTAGTCACCTACATATAGGACTAATAGAAAGAACCCTTAAAACAGCCTTTAAACGCTTATAATCACATATGATAGTGACTATTAAAGTTAGTACTAATAACAGTATTAAAATTAAATTCAATAATAGTATTGACAATCAATAGTCTAGGGTTTATGATAGTAACAGATCAAAGAAACGAGGTAATCAGAAAATGACTAGTAGGGAACAGCAAGCGTTTAGACGCTGTAATCAAAAATTAGATATGTTTAAAAAAATGGTTCGAGTGTCTTTTCGTTTGGCTGACGTGCTGGACGTGATCAAAATTATCTTCTAAAAAAGAAATTCAAAAAAGTGTTTGACAATCAAAAGTGTACATGATATGATAGTATTTGTAAGGTAAGGCAAGGCAAACTAAACTAACTTAAAAGGTGGAAAAACAAAATGACAAACTTAACTTTAAACTACTTAAATCTTCACAGCTACAAAATGGGATCTTTAGAACTACCAGCAAGCGAAACTGAAATTAACGAGTTTTGGGAAAACTTAAATCCAAACGGTTCACATGACGTTGAATTACAATGGGTTGAAAGTGATCTTTCTAGTGATCTTGATAAACTTTCATTCTCTGAACTAGTAGCACTTTCAGAAATGGACGAGGACGACAGCGAAACGCTTGTAAATATCTATGAGGCTGTAAGCTATTGGGACGAGGCTTTAAACATCTTTGAACAAGGCGAATACACAATTTACACTGACTGTCAAGAAATGTCTGACGTGGCTTATAGCTGGATACATGAACACATTGGAAGTATTGAGGACGCTGTAAGTAATGTTACTTACTATATAGACGCTGAACAGATCAAAAGAGATTTAGAAATTGATGGATATTTTGAGGAAATCGGAATGGACGACGACGAACACGAAAAAGATTGTATGATTGAAAGCATGATCGAGGAAGGAATTTTTACAGCTGAAAACTACTTTGACTATCACGCTTTTGGTAGGGATATGGAAATTGAAGGTAACTTTACTTACTTAGGACAACAAACATACATTCAAATATGGGCTTAATAGAAAGGGACTAGAAATAGTCCTTTTTTTGTTGTTTAAAAAACTTTTCGTTTACCTGTTGACAATCAAAAGTCTAGGGGTTATGATAGTAACAGATCAACAAACAAACTAAATTTAAAAGGTGGACGACAAAATGAAAAAGACAATCACAGGATTAAAAGAAGAAATTAAGGCTTACGTTGAGGCTAACAGAGAGGACTTACAAACGAACTTTCTTACTAAGGTAACTATCCAGTTTAAAGAGGAACTAACAATACTATACAAACAGCGTACACACTATGATAAAGTGGTTGCTTATATCACTGAATTAAAACACTCACAAAAATAATCAATCAAAAGGGGTTGACTTTTGATAGTCAGCCCTGTAATATAATAAGAGTAAGGCAAGGCAAACTAACTTAACTTAAAGGGGACTAACACAATGACAAACTTAACAACTATTAAAGGACGTACAATCGAAGCTGGACAGAAAGTAAAGGTATATTTCAACCTTCATAAAATGGTTTTCTCAGTACAGGACGCTAAAACAGGTTTAGTAATAGGACATACACCAGTGATCAACTTAGAAGGCTGTGAATTTAAAGTTTCTGAGGCTGGTCGTCAAAGAGTATTAAGAGAAAAGAAAAAGAACGTACACGCTTTTGTAACTGGCTATTATGTAAATGATCAGGCTGGACAGGAAGAACAGAAAGCAAACTATAACCCATACAAGTATAAGACGTTCGTTGACTTGCAAGAACAGGCTTTACAGAAAGCGAAAAGCGTTACTTGTATCAATAAACAAATTAAATATACAGCGTAAGGCAAGGCAAGTTAAGTTAACCTAAGGGACTAGAGATAGTCCTTTTTTTAATGTCCTTGTGTTAATGTCCTTTAAAGAGGTATTAACGTTTTTAGTAAGGTTAATCCCTAAATTGTTACCTTTGAAGGAATCCAGTCATATCAAGGCTTACAGCTATTGTCATAAATTGTATTGCTATTATCCCTGTAAAAATGCCACCATTCACATACATATAACTAAGAAAGCCTAACAGTAATATAAACTTATATAAACTTATTAAGGTTGCCTCACTTAATCCTATTTAGTATACTGTAATAGACAGCAAACAAACTAATTATAAGTGAGGTAATAGTAAATGAATTATCATAATGTATCAGTAAGATTAACCGAAACAGATTATAAACAGTTATTAGAAATACATGACAAGTATAATAGAATGAGTTATGGAAAAGTATCATTAGCTGATGTATTAAGACTAGGGGTAAAAGAGTTACATATAAAAGAGTTTATGCAAGTTGAAGAAACAGAAACTAATAGTAATATAGAACAAGTAATAGAACCTATTTTAGAAGAACCTGAACAGCCTTTAGAACAGCCTGAAATAGAAAGTAATACTAAGACACCTGAACAGCCTAAACAAGCAACTAGAGGACGTAAAACAGGAACTAAATAATAGACGGATTTTCCTTACTGGTTTAATTACTGGTAAGGACTTTTTTTATGCCTTTTTTTATGTCCTGAATTGATCAAAAAGTGCTTCGCTGCTTTGTACTGAATAGAGAACACTTCCAACGAACAACGCTGTGAGACAAGTTTTTTTATGACTACATGCACAAGGGACTTTTTTTACTGTGAACTATTGCCATGACTGAAAAAAGAGGTATTTTAAAAGTGGGCTTTTTTGTGCTTTTACTGCTTGTTTGCCTCTTTTATACGCTGGTCGCTGAAACTTTTTTTATGCACAATAAAGGACGGTCTATAATAGCACCCCTTAAAATAAAGCCCCTCACAGCACAGCCCCTATAAAGCCCCTATAAGCCACTATAGCACAGCACCCCTATAAACACCCTACTATAGCACCTATCACAGCACAGCACCCACCTAGAACGCCTCACAGCACAGCACACTAGAATAAGGTAAGGCACAGCACAGCACCACTACAGCACAGCCCACCACATACAGCACCACACACCAGCACACCACACACACACCAACCAATCACAAGTGAACACAACTGATCGACAGCACCAGCACCACGCCACGCAAGGCACGAACGCCAATCAATAGTGACAATCAAAAGAAGAAAAGGAATGAAGCACTTCACCACACTAAAGCATTAACGTATTAACGTATTAACGCATTAACGCTGTGACGCTGTACCACGTTACCCCACCATAGGGGGGCTGGGGGGTCTGTATACCCCTCGTCTGCTGTATGAAAAATAAATATACCATTTTTGAAAACTATTGATACCAGCTATTACCAGTAAGGCAAGGGTGGTTAAGGAAACTCACTTTCTCCTATTGTACTGGACGGTTAAAAATTTTTCCACCAGTTTTTCAAAACCTTTTTGTCCTATACGACACGACACCAGTTAGTACCTAAGTGGAGGTGCTAACAATGGAATTGAGTGTAATTGAAGTAAACAAAAAAGGTCGTAAAGGGTATAAGGATTCGGAAGGTAATATCTATATGGAGTGTTCTAAGTGTTCCGAAATAAAGAAGGCTAATGAGTTCAGCAAATCTAAGAAAGTGTTCATGGGTTTATATCCTCAATGCAAAGAATGTCATGATGTAGATAAACAAAAATATCGAGAAGAAAATAAGCAATACTTTAGGGAATACTCTTTTAATTACTATCGTGAAAATCAAGAGGAACTAAAGGAAAAATCACGAGAATGGTCAAAGGGCTATCGTGAAAAGAATAGAGAAGTACTACTGAAAAAGCATAGAGTGTGGCAACAGGCTAATAGAGATAAGATAGCCATACAAGACCAGCGTAGACGTGCTAGAAAGAACTCACTTCCAGCTACATTAACAATGGAAGAAGGGCTGTCTTTAGGTAACGAATGTGTACTAACTGGTTCTACTAGCATTAACTTAGACCACGTTATTCCTCTATATACTGGATATGGAGGCACTATTTACGAAAACATGATTCCCCTTGACGCTAAGTTAAATTCCTCTAAAAACAATAAGAATGTGTTTGAGTGGGCAATAGCCAATCACCAGCGTTTAAATTTTACCTTAGATCGTTTCTATGAGGTTATGACCGAGGTTGCTGATCGTAACAATATGACATTAGGAGAATATCGAGAATACGTTTATTGGTGTTTCGAGAATAAGAGAGAACTAGCCACTGTGTAAAACGGTGGTTATTTTTTTTTGTCCTAAAATCGTCCCTACCAGTTAGTACCTAAGTGTAACACAACAACTTAGGAGGTAATTGGAAATGGACGTAAAGACTTTTAGAGACAACTTATTTCAAATGAATACACGTAGATTCGGTAAGGTAATGGAAATGGTAGTTAAGAACCTTACTAATACTAAATTTAGTGACAATATCCACCATGACTTAAATACTGGTACTAATAATGGTACTGATATTGCTACTAGAGTTGAAGTTAAATTTAGTCGTGTAGAGAAAACTCATAACCGTACTATTGAGGACTTTAACGTACTTTCAGTTATTGAAAGTGAAGGGCTGTCAGTACGTTTGTTTCCGTTTGGAGAATGGCAATATAACGACTTTGACTGTAATATCCAACAGATTAAGAGAGATCAGTTTGACGTTCTGTTTTACGGTATGTTGTTTGCTGATAGAGTAGTAGTGTTTATGGCTACACCTGATCAGATCGGTGACAATATGAAGTACAGCAATAAACAGCATAAAGGTAATGAGGGTGAAGGTCAGTTTCATATTAAGCCTAAGACACTTCAATACCACTTAGATAACCACCATTTTGTGACGCTTTCCTATGCTGATCTTATTAAGGTGCTGACAAGATGAAACTAGTAAACGTGGCTGATAAGTATTCATTAGATTGGGCTGAGGTTACTTTACGTATTGTCGAGGATTCTTCTTTCAGGATTCTATTAGGGGTTCTAAAAGATGGCAACGTAATAGTTATAAACGTGGAGGAAGTACAATGACTAGAGAACAAAAGGTACGATTCATAATAGATTCAATGTATCACTTAGAGGATTATATTGCTTCACCTGACGAATGTGATCTATGGACGGACGAGGAAGTAGATAAAGAATATGAATGGTATGAATACCTTTGGACTAAATAAACTTAACTTACCTCACCTTTTTACAGGGTGGGGTTTTTTCTTTGTCCTAAAATTGCCTTACCTCGTTAGTACCTAAATAGGGGAAGAAAATTCCTACTAGTATTTAGGGGTGTTGTAAGTGAGAGGGCATAGAAGAATCAAAGTAACAGAGGACAATGGGCATATTGAGGAAACAGATTTATACCTACCTAACATTAAGAGTATTGTAGGTTTCCTTAATGGTACATGGGACTTCACTATGTATGATGAATGTTTTGACGGTAAATCAAAGTTAGGTGACGTTGACGCTAGTATTGAGTTGTTCGGTCACACTATGAACATTGAGTTTAAGAGAGAACGGACAGCACTTACTACTGGTCAGATCGTCAAGGCTATTCGTCAGGCTAAACATTCTAACATTACCACGTTCTTTGTTTTCGGTGACACTAATAGACCAGTCGAGTACCTAAGGTTTTCACCTAACAAGTTAGAAGGTACTGGATTCCATAAATGTGACACTATGATTCTATCTAAGGCATTTAAACAGTGGAACGATTACGCTAAGGCAAATGATCTTACTGATCGACAAGACGTTGATTGGGTAATAGCTAAACGGTATATGAACGCTGTAGGTGGTGGCAAAAAGTGAGTGTAATAGAGATTGAACAGAAACTATTCGGTGGGGCTACTTCATTTACTACTGAGGAAGTGGTCTTTCTTCTTAACGTTATTAGAATACTAAGAGGGTTGGAGGGGAAAGAGTAATGAGAGGAATAACGTTCTTTCAATTTATCGTAAAGGATTATGAGGAAGAAGGCTTATATACTGCTATGTTACAAGAGGACGAGTTTGGTACGTTTTGGTCAGTCTTTTATTATGAGGAAGAAGAATTAGTAGAACTAGATTTTGAACTTAGTGATGTACAAGAATTTATTATGAGTGATCATTGGAAAATTGAAGTATTCGCATAAAACATATAATAGGAGGAATTGGAATGTATATTGTATTTGACTTTGAAACTACTGGATTGGATTATAAAACTGAACAGGTGATTGAAATTGCTGGTGCTAAATTGGACGAGAACCTTAACCCTATTGGCACTTACAATACAATGGTAGCACTTAATGAAGGACGTACTTTACCACAATTTATTCGTCAGTTAACTGGTATTAGTGCTGAGGACTTGAAAGACGGTAAGCCTGAGGACGTTGCTATGCAAGAATTAAAAGAGTTTATTGGTGACGATATTGTAATAGCACAATTCGCTTCATTTGATCTTAGCTATCTATCAAAGGTGTTACTACCTGAACGTTTCATTTGTACTCGTTCAATGGCTAGAATGTTACGTCCTACTGAGTATGCTAGTCTAAAGAACCTTATTAAGATTTACGGTATTGATAACCTTGACCCACATAGGGCTTATGCTGACGTTGAGGCTACTATTGAAGTATTCAAGGCACAAAAGAAAGAGTGTGACGAACAGGGTATCGAGTATATGAATGTTCTTATTGATAGTAATGAACGTCCATTAAGTTACGTACCTGACAATGCAATAGTTAAATATATGGAAGTTTAGGACGTGGGGGTTTTCCTCACGTTCTTTTTTTATGCCTTCAAACCTGTATATTACCTAGTTCTAGCACCCTTATTTATTAGACCTATGTTGGGTTCTAATTCATGGAGGTGGGACAATGGCTATAAAGGGCAAGGTAAAGGGCAAGACATATGATCAGTGGAAAAGTCGTCAGGAAGAAATAGAGACTTTCCTAAATGTCGTAAAAAAGAGTGCTAAGGAAGGCAAAGAAATTAAACGTGAAGTACTAGAACGTTCAATAGCCTTGAAAGAAGAAGGTAAACAGATCGAACGTATTTTACGGTGCTGGACTTCAACACTAGACTTTATGTATGAGTATTTCAGTGATGATAGAAACCCTGAGAATGAGAACAACCTTATCCCTGAGGGTATTGATATAACGGACGCACCTCACTTTCATCAAGAACTAACCAGTTACCTTAATGACTTCTTAGAGAACCC
This sequence comes from Neobacillus niacini, assembly GCF_030817595.1. GTDB lineage: Bacteria > Bacillota > Bacilli > Bacillales > Cytobacillaceae > Neobacillus > Neobacillus niacini_G. The sequence continues at coordinate 37,602 of NZ_JAUSZN010000002.1, read as the reverse complement.
TACTAATCGTATCGCATGGTCTGTTCCTCGTGGACACGCTAAGTCAACTTATCTTAGTAATATGTATCCATTATTTAACATTGTGTACTCACTAAGACAGTTTATAGTAATCGTTTCGGAAACTCAGGACGGTGCTAAGTTATTCGCTGACTATGTTAACAATCAGTTAAAGCACAATGCCAAACTGAGAAATGACTTCGGTGAACTAATGGACGAGAACGGTAGAGGTAACTTAAAGGATAACGCTGAGAAATTCGTCACTAAGAATAACATAATGGTAGCTATTGGTTCTACACAGAAACAATTACGAGGCATGAAATATTTGAACGCAAGACCTGACCTCATAATTCTTGATGATTTAGAAAGTGAAAAGAACACAAATACAATTGAGTTAAGGCAAAAGAACTTAACGTGGTATACAAAAGTTATAAATCCTTTAGGTGACCCACAACGGACTGCATTTATTTACATGGGTACATTAGTAAATCCTCATGGACTTTTACCGTATGTAATGCAAAGGGCTGACTTTAAAGCTAAGAGATATTCGGCTATAGTGTCGCCACCTGATCGAGTTGACCTGTGGGAAGAATACGAACGTATGTATAGAGACGTTGATAATCCTGATCGTAAGGACGAGGCTGAGGATTACTATTTCATGAATCAAGAGGAAATGGATAAGGGACAGGAAGTACTTTGGCAAACACGTTTACCTTATTACAAACTTATTCAAGAAAAGGTAAATGTTGGGACAAGGGCATTTAACTCAGAGTACCTTAACTTACCTTACTCAGACGAGGACGCTATTTTCAAACAAGAAATGATGACGTTCTATGACGACAAGGATTTATATGACGAACATAACCGTCTCATTCCTATGGATTTATATGGATTTTGGGACATTGCTATTACAGGTAAAGGGGATTACAACGCAATAATTACCCTTGGACGTGATAGACGGACTGGTGTTTTCTATGTATTAGACGCTTACGCTGGTAAGGTCAATATGCACGAGGCACTAAAGATATGTGAGAACAAGGTACTTGAATACGAACATCATACTTTTGGTGTCGAGACAATTCAAGCACAGTGGTCAATGTTCCAGCAACTTAAAATTAACTTGTCAAAGAAATCGTATTTCAAGACAAGGCTGAAACAGTATAACCCACGTACTAAAAAGGAAATCAGAATCGAGGCAATAGAACCACTTGTCGAGGCTGGTATGATTCGATTTAAACGTCAACATAGACTATTGATCGAACAGCTAGAGTTATTCGGTCAGGGTGCTGAACATGACGATTTACCTGACGCTTTAGCAAGTTGTGTTGAATTAGCTGGTAATCATAGAAAGAGAATGTTTACGAATAAACCTAAAGGCTGGTAAGGTAACTTACTGGTCTTTTCTTTATATCAAAAGGGGGTACAAGAATGGACTTGAAAGATATATTTTACAAGGGTGAATACTTTCCATTACCTGACCATGAAGAACGTATCGAGAGATATATTCGTAATGACAAGTTAGTTAAAGGTAATCATGCTGACGTGTTTAAAGATACAGTCAAAAAGAATGAGTTCTTTATAAACGCTAACTTTGCTGGATTGATAGCTAGAAAATCGAGTGATTTTTTATTCGGTGAAGTACCTGTAGTTTCCAGTGGTAAAGAGAATGATTCAAAGGAACAACTTTCTTTAGATCGTATTACTGCTACTAACAAAATGAACACACTGAACTATCAACAGGCTTTAACTAGTGCTGTTATGGGTGAGTGTTTCTATAAGATTCGTTTTGGTCAGGAATATGGTGGGGCATTTCCAATAAGCTATGACCCTAAGCGTGTTCTAGTTGAGGCACTAGACCCTAAGAAAGTTTATCCTCAGACTTCACCATTCGATAAGTCTAAGATCGTTGTTTACCATGTGGCTGAGGCTGTTAAGGTTGACGGTTCTTATGACGATTGGACATTGTATGTTGAAAGTCATTACGCTGGTAAGATCGTTTACCGTCAGTTTGATCTAAAGGTTTTCCGTACTGATCGTTTTGGTACTGTTGAGTTATTCAAGATTGGTGATGAATTAGCTGAGGGCTATGAGGAACAATTAACTGGTGTTCCTGTACCATTGGTTGTTCATATAGCAAACTACAATGATGGACTTGACTGGAAAGGTCAAGACGATATTAGCGAACATTTAGCATTGTTTGACGAGATCAATAACCGTTTATCTCAAATCGGTTCTATATTAGACAAACACGCTGACCCAGCTTTAGCTGTTCCTACTGGATTGCTACAAGATGATGGTGAGGGGAATGTGCATTTTCAGGTTGCACTTAACAAGGTATTTGAGGTTATGGGTAAAGAGGACATTATACCTCAGTATATTACCAATGCTAACCCACAATTAGAACAGGCATTTAGAGAACTTGAAATGTTACTAGAGTTCTTACTTTCTACCACTGAAATTCCGGCTGTTGTTATCGGTCTTAAAGATTCAGGGACAAGTGGAAACTCAGGTCTTTCTATTAAATGGAGAATGAATAGTTTACTAGCTAAGATCAATCGTAAGCGTCAATTCTTTGATGATGGACTAAAACGAGTTTACATGATTGCCCAAATGTTAGAACAGTACGCTGACCCTTCTATTGAAAAGCATGAGATCATTGTACCTCAAATTAAGTTCAATGACGGATTACCTCAGGACGATACAGAAATCGCTAACCGTATGGCTATTCGTACTAACGGTTCACAAACTCTTTCTCGTAAGACTGCTTTAATGGTTATGGACGGATTGAGTGAGGAACAGGCTGAGGCTGAAATCAAACGTATTGAGGACGAGGCTGAACAGGCTATGATTGCTGACCCTTCTATATTCAATGTGGACGGTGTTAAAACTGGTGCTGAACCTAAAGAAGAAAAGAAAGAAAAGGAAGGTGACGAATAATGGCATTATCTGATATTCAGAAAAAATGTGCAATGATTCAAGTCGAACACCCTGAGATTACTCAACAGCAATTAGCTGACGAGTTAGGGATTCACAGAAATACTATCGGTAACTGGAATAGAAACAAAGAGTATATCGAGTATAAAAATGACTTAGCTATGGACGTTCATAAATCGTTCCTTGCTGAAACGTTAAAGGTGTTACGTTCTAAAACACTTGACCCTAACGTTCGTGGACATTCTCGTTATCTTGAAATGGCATTGAAAACTTACGGTGTCCTTACTGAAAAGCAAGAACAGACTATTACCGTTAAGGAAGAAAAGTCAGAGAAAGACTTGTTAGCTGAATTACTAGACGAGTAGAAAGAGGTGAGGTAGTGTGAATGAGTTTGAACAAGTACCTGAAACGTATGAGGCTGAGAATGAGGAATTTAACGAGTTGTACGTTTTAGCGTGGCTACTGATTATTCAGGCATTGATGAAATTAGTTCAACTACCTCAGAACCTTACTACTACTCAGTTTCTTCAATTAGAAAGACAAGTTAATACTGAAATCAGGGCTGTATTCACTAACCTTGAAAGACAGGCTGTGAATATGGCTACTGATCAAGTTACTGAGGCTTACGTTGAAGGTGTCGCTTATACTCGTACTGCTATGACACAAGAAAGTAAGTTAGTCGAGGTTAGGGGTACTGATCTTAATGATAGTCACAAAAGACGACTACAGGAAATGATTGATCAAACACAAGCTGATCTATTGAAGGCTACTGGTAATACCCATAAAAACGTCAAGGCACTTGTACGTAAAGTTGTTTCTAAGGAAATGGCTACTATGGGACGTGGGGGACAAATCGGTAAAAAGTCTAATATGGCTAAACGTATTGAACAGCAACTAAGACAGCAATTCCTTGATAACGGTATTGAGGACGCTGACGTTGCAATAATTGATCGTGCTAATAGAAAGTGGAAACTCAAAACTTACTCGTCTATGGTCGCACGTACTAAAATGAATGACGCTTATATTAGTGCTATTCGTGAGGAAAGTTTACAAGATGGACACGACTTAGCTATTATCTCAACTAAGCCTGACACGCATGATGAGTGCTTACACTATGAGGGAATGATCATTTCACTTAATGGGTTGACTAGTGGATTCCTTACTTATGAGGAAATCAAGAAATCTAAGAAATGCTTTCATCCTAACTGTGGACATTTTGTTAGGGCTGTCGGTGGAATGGATTGGATACCAGCTAATTTAAAGAAAATACATGAGAAACAAATGAGGCTTTATAGGCAAACTTCAAACTAATTCGCTTGTATAGTCAACTAATTTACGATATATAAAACTTTTTTTAAGTTTTCCCTGTAAAAGTAGGGGTGTTTGTAGACACGTATATTAGACAGGTTAAATGCCTGTTAAATTCTATCGTGGCGTTGCACGTTAAAATCGAAATAGAAGGAGAGAGATATATGTTCGTAAAGAAATTGTTTCCAATGTTTAATGCTGATCTAGGTTCAGGTGGAGGTTCAACACCACCAGCACAAGACCCACCAGCAACAGACCCACCAGCACAAGACCCACCAAAAGATACTATGATTCCTAAAACACGTTTTGATGAAGTCAATAACAAGTTAAAGGAAATGGCTGACAAGGTGGCTGAGTTTGAGAAGGCACAAGCTGACGCAAAGGCTTTAGCTGATCAAAAAGAACTTGACGCTAAAAAGGAACAAGGTAAATTCGAGGAATTGTATCTTAATACTCAAAAGGAATTAGATACTTATAAACAATATGAATCTCGTACTAAAGAATTAGAAGGCACTATCTTAAAGATGGTTGAAACTAAATTAGAATCAGTTCCTAAGGAAATGCACGACTTAGTTCCTACTAACCTGACTGCTGAGGGTACATTGGACTGGTTGAACAAAGCTGAGGCTAAAGGCATTTTTGGAAAGCCTGAGGTTAAAGAGATCGGCAAACCTTCAAACAAATCTAATGAATCACCTAAGGTAGACAAGTCAAATATGTCTGCATTAGATAAAATCCTTTCAGGTTTAGGTAAGTAAGTTAACTTGCCTTAGGGCAATAAAAAATAATCTATTTTATATCAAGGGGGAAAAGTATAATGGCATTAACATTAGTGGACGCACAAGTAATCTCTAAAGACGTTCTACAAGCTGGTATTATCGAAACTATTGTACGTGAATCTAGCGTACTTCAAGTATTGCCTTTCCAAACTATCGAGGGTAACGCTTATTCTTATAACGTGGAGTTAGCACTTCCTACTGTAGCGTTTCGTGCTGTAAACGAAGCATACACAGCTAACGAGGCACAATTCCAAACTCGTTCTGAAAACCTAGTAATCTTAGGTGGAGACGTTGAGTTAGACCGTTTCATCATCCAAACATTGTCAAATGTAAATGATCAAATGGCTGTTCAAATCGCTGAAAAAGCTAAGGCAATTGCTAACACATTCTCTAAGACTTTCTTCAAAGGTAACAAAGCGACTAACCTTAAAGAGTTTGATGGTCTTGACGTTCGTATTGCTGGTACTGAACAAGAACTTGACGCTACTATGGCTGTCGGTACTACTGACAAAGCTGAACAAGATCGTATCATGTTAGACCAACTTAATGAACTATTAGATATGGTTCGTGGTGGGGCTGACGTAATCTTCCTTAACAAACGTTCACGTAGACGTATTCTTGCAATCTTGCAAAACTCTAATCACTATGTAGAACAAGGGAAAGACGCTTTTGGAAATCCTATTCAAATGTATGCTGGTGTTCCTTTACTAGCTGTTGAAAACGAAATCCTTCCTGACACTGATCTTTACGCTGTGAAGTTTGGTGCTTACACTCACGTTACTGGTTTAACTAACGGTGGCGTTCAAGTAAGACGTTTAGGTGAAACTTCTGCTAAGGCTGTTGAAATTACTCGTATTGAGTTCTTCTGTGGTATGGCACAATTCAATCCTTATTCTTCTGCTAGAATGATGAACTTTGGTGTAGTAGCAACTGCATAATAGTAAGTTAACTTAATATAGTTTAACACAAGGGGGTTGGGGTGTAAATACCCTGACCCCTTTTTATTTATGTAAATATAAGGAGAGTGAATATAAATCATGGCTAATTACGTCAATATAGAATTGGATACTACAGCACCTAGTACCCCTACCATTCAGATTAACGGTACTGCAACATATACAAGTTCTGACTTAGTAACTTTAACTACTAACGTAGCTGACGGTACAGCTTTCCAAATGAAAATTTGGGGGAATGTAGACGAGGCAAACAGTGCTAACATTAAAGCTACTGAGGGAACTTCACAATGGTTCACTTTCAATTCTTCTCAGCAAGTTAAGTTATCCCCTACTGAGGGTGTTAAAACTCTTTACGTTAAAGTACGTGATGATGTTTACAACGAAACTGGACAAGCAAGTGACACTATTACTTTGGATACTTCTATCCCTGTTGTAACTGTTGTTTCTGACGGTATCAATAAAATCTCTAAGATCAGTGGTAAGAACGTTGCTACATTCAGCTTTAGTGTTGATTCTGACTTTGTTGAGTACAAGGTTAAAGTCGTTACTTCAATCGGTGCTGGTGAATCTACTGGTGTACTTTTAGGTACTGCTAATGGTTCTACTGGTGTAACTGGAACTGGTTCTTGGACTAATGTTTCTTCACTTGATGTTCAAGTTAACGGTACTGACTTACAAGTAGCTTCGGCTGGTGACGCTGTTAAGATTATCAAAGTGTTCGTTAAAGACGCTAGTGGAAAATGGTCTGCATAATAAACTAAGGTGCTACATGGTTAATAGCTGTGTAGCATTTATTTTTTAGGAGGGATAGGCATTGACAAGTTATTTAATGCTAACACTTGACACAACTTCCCCTGACGTTGAAATTATCATGCCTAGCTATACGACACAACAGGCGACAACACAAGTCAAAGTGGTTGCTAATGAAGAACTGATAATCAACCATGAAGTCTATATTATGGACAGTTTTAATACTCGTCATGACATTACACTAGTGCATAACGGTAATGAGTTTGAAGGACTTCTTTCCTTTGAAGGTTATCCACTTGGAATAGCTACACTATATGCAAGGGTAACAGATACGGTAGGAAATCAATCGGACTTAGTTTCAAAGGCAATTAGAGTAATGAAATCTGACTTTCTTAAAATTGCTATTGATCATATGCCTTTTGGTAACGTCAAGATGAAATCTGAGGGGGTTGAGTAATGATTGATTATATTTATCTCACAGGTTCAACAGTAAGACTAAGTGCAACTTTTACTGATATTGAAGGGGCTAACAAAGACCCTGACTTAGTGAAGGTAGTTATATATGATTACAAGTTTATTAAACTAGAGGAATTTGTGCTAGGTGTACCAAACAGAATGGGCTTAGGTGAGTACGTGTTTGACTATACAGCACCTATGGCTGAAAAGAAAATTTACTTTGAGTTCTATGGTGAGATTGACGGTAACCCTGTTTTAGATCGTGATTCATTCACCACTAAATTCTTTGACAGATAAGGAGGGGTAAGCATTGGAAATTATGAAACCTACTTCAATAAAAACTTCTACACACTACCAAACACCCCTTGACGTAACCTATGTTCAAGATGATTTTACTGCACTTGATAGTAACAAGCTATATGTCGTAGCTAGTCCTACTTCTTCACCAATTGTTGAGTTTGAGTTCGGTACACCTATCGGTAACTTGACAGGAACACAAACAGTTAAAGTAGCGTTTAGTGACCCTAACGGTGCTGGTGCAAAAATCAAAGTTTATGACGGTGGCGTTTTAAAATTTACTTCCACTTCTAAATACGGTGGGGTTGTAACAGTTACCTTTGAATCTAGTGTACTAGCTGACTTAACTGGTGCTGGTGTCTCTATAGCTGTTGTAGGTGATTATTGGGGTAACGTTAACACAATGAAAGATGTGGGGGCTATCCAATGGGAGGCTAACACTGATTACGTTGCACCTAAACCACCTGAGGAAGTTCCTGAGGGTGCTTTACCTTTAGCAACTTTACAAGCTAACGCTTTAGACTTCACTTCCGTAACCTTTGAGACAATCCTACCTTTCCCTGACAACTATGGACGAACTGGGGGTAACTGGGATAATGCTTATATTTCTCATGGTGCTATTCAGTATAACTTACGCTGGGGAACGTTACAGCCTATATGGAAACACTTATATGAACAGTATCCTAGTGTAGTTGAAAATGCTATTCCTAATGCTACTGATCGTAACGAATGGGTAAGTATGATCTATAAGACTATGGGTACTAGTGGTAACGTTGACGTTGAGGCGTGGGCTAATAGAATTACAGACTGGACAGAACCTTCACCTGATGGGCATGACGTAATAGAACCTTGGAAAACGTATTTCCATACTTTAGGTACTTCACCTGAATCTATTGCAAAACAAAGACTAGAGGCGAAACGTTACCATGACAATGCTGTACTATGGTTTGGTGAGTTCGGTTTATGGACAAGACGTGGCTATGCTGTAATGTTTGAAATCTCCACTCAAAAAGGTGGAATATCTCAGGCTGTTAAAGATCGTGTGGCTAGTGAAATGGCTTCATTTGATACTACTGGACTGTACTCATGGGAAATAGAACGTGAAAAGCTAAGAATGATCATTAACGCTAGTACTGACATTGACGTTGTTGAATCTGTTAAAGCTAGTTATCGTGCAAGGAAGTTATCGGTAATTGATGGGGGGTTTGCTTACGGTGACCCTAATAACCCTGTTCTTCCTGACAACTTTGACTTGACGTGGGACTTAGCTATGGACGATTCCATTAGAACAACTATTTACGTGGCTAAGGCTGGTGATACTTACAGTTCACTTGCAAGTTATTACGGTGTCACTGTTGCTAAAATGCAATCACTTAACCCTATGAACGCTACAATAGCTACTGGTGAGGCAATTAACGTACCTTACGAGATTTATAGTGAACCTGTTTATCCTTTGGTAACTATACTTAGTGTAAGTAAAACTAAGATAAGTGACGAACCTTCAATGAACTTAACTGACATTACTTTTACTTTTGATGTTGATGTATCTGAGTACACAGTAAATGTCAACGGAACTTCTTACGCTACTGGCATTGTCTTAGAATCAGGTGGGGGTAAATCTGTTGGTACAATGGCTGGTGAGACTGTTGCTGACGTTGCCTTACTAACTGTACAGCAAATTTCTATTATCGTTGCTGGTATGGAAATTGTAGCTGAAATAGATTGGACTGATCTTTCAAGTGGTAACAATCGAGTTAACATATACGGTAAAGGTTCAACAGGTGACTGGACTGGATATAACCAACAATAAAGGAGGAATAATTAGATGGCAACTTTAACAACTAATCATTCATTGAAAAAACCTGTAGACGCTGACAACGCTGATTTAAAAGTGTATGTCGGTGAGAACATGGACTTAATTGATTCTGCTTTAGCTACTAAGGTAACTAAGGACGGAACAGGAAAAGTAGCAAGTGCTGACTTACCTACTGCTGGTAGCCTTGTTAAAGGGGCTGTTCAAGTAGGTAACGGACTAGGAATGTCAGGTAACTATATCTTAGTTAAAGTCGATAAAGGTTTAGAAATTGACCCAACTACTTATGGTGTTAAAGTTAAAGTTGGTACTGGTCTTGGTTTTGACGCTACTACTGGTGCTTTAATTACTACTGGTGAAGGTGGAGGTACTTACACTTTACAACCAGCAACAGATAGTACTTTGGGTGGTATTAAAGTTGGTACTGGTCTTAGTATTACTACTGACGGTGTTTTATCGGCTGACGGTGGTGGTGGAGGTTCAAGTGCTGTAACTTCAATGTTTAGTGCTACCTCAGCTACTTCACAAGCTATTAGTGCTGGTGGGGTTATTAAGTTAATCTTTGGTACAGAACAGCAAGATTTAGCTGGTGAATATGACCCTACTACTGGACGGTTTACTGCTAGTACTGCTGGAACATATGTATTCTCAGGCTGTATGAGGGTTGGTAACACAACGTCAGCACAGTTTTTCCTAGCGTTCTATAAAAATGGTGTTGCTGATTCTCGTGTACAGCAATTCCAAAACGGTTCAGGTTCTACACCAGCACAAGCACATGGTAACTCAATCATGAAACTAAACGCTGGTGATTATATCGAGGTATACGGTTATTGTTCTGTGGCTACTTCAACAGTAGGTAGAGAGGCATTATCCTTTGATACAACATTCTTTAGAGGCGTGAAAATAGGAGACTAGGAGGTAATTAAATGAATATTGCACAAGCTATCATGACTTTATACACTGACGCTATTCCAATGGAAAACTTTGTTGTTCGTGATGATTCTGACGGTAGAGGTCAGTATATTGATGAATGGCATTTACCTTACCCACAACCTACTACTATTGAGTTAGAACAGTCATGGTTTAAGTTCTTAAAGGACGCTAAGTTAAGTGAATTGAAAGTAGAGTGTGAAAAGGCAATTCTCAATGGGTTCACTAGCCCTAATGGAAACTCTTATCAATTCGATTACAAAGATCAAGATAACCTTACTCAACAAATGTTATTCCTGATCAGTGACCCTTCAATTACAACTATTCAATGGAAAACAAAAGAAGGTGTTAAGTCTCACACTAGAGACGAGTTCTTAGCTGTATGTAAGGACGCTGACGGATTCAAGCGTACTCAATTCGGTAAGTTTTGGGCTTTAGAGAATAAGGTAACACTTGCACTTTCTGAGGAAGAAATTAACGCTATTACATGGTAAGGGGTGTAGTTATGAAACAAGTTGAATTACATGTACCAAACAAGGCATACGAGGGTTTTCAAGGTGACGTTAGATTTAGTAAGGGTGTTGCTGTACTGGACGAGAAGAAAGCTAAGAGGTTAGCTGACGAGTTCGGTTATGAGATCGTTGAGATTAAAGTTGATACTAAGGTTGATACTAAAGTTGATACTGAGGTTAAACCTGAACCTAAGAAACGTACTAGAAAATCACCTAAGGCTGGTGAATAACAATGACTGACGTGACTATCATTGACAATTATATTAAAGAAAACATGTTCTACACTGAAAAGTGGGACGAGGTTTATATGGAAAAGAAACAAGTGGTAGTTAATAACGCTGAGGCAATTCTTTATAGAGAGTTGTCTCACCACTTCAAAGCTGAAACTGAGGGTAAAGAAATCCCTATTGATGTTTTGGCTGAACAATGTTTACACGTACTAGAACGTGATGATTCACATAGACGTGCTGAAATGGGTGTTTCTTACTTTATGGCTAGTGGACTTTACTTGTCGTTCGATAAGAACTTTAAGGATTGGACAATAGCACCTACTATTCTTAAACGTTATCCACGTAGACGTACAGGACGTTACACTGTCGATAAGACTGATACTTTTAGGAGGTAGTTTAGATGATTCCTATGAATCAGAAAGTCAAAATTATTTTCGCTGGAAAACAAAATGATGAATGGGGGATACCTGTAAAATCCCCTAAGTTCTCAACCTATAAAGTAAGGCTGGATTTTAACGCTGACGCTAGGTTATACCAGTTTAGTGACGGAAAAGAATATGTCTTTTCTGCAACTATCTATTTTAAAGGTGCTGTTCCTATCTCTTATAACGACTTCATAGAGTACGATTCAGGTATTAACGGAATTGTACAAGCTAACCCTAAAATCATTTTCCCTATTGTTGATCTATCAGGTAAGGTAACTTACACTAAGGTGACAATCTAATGAGTAAGGTTAGGATAAGGGGACTTAGACAGGGTAAGAAGTTCATTCATAACACTGTTCGTCAAACTTCAATAGAGACTATGAAAGTAGCTATGAAGGACTTGGAACGTGTAGCTAGTGAGACAACACCATATGATGAAGGTGACTTAGAAATGGGTGGTTTTCATGATGTGGACAAAGACGGTGCTAAGATCATAGGTTGGGTTGGTTTCGAGGCATTTAACGACAATCCTAACAGATCGTATGACTTCAACTATGCTATATGGATTCATGAAGAAACCTATAACTTAGGCGAAAAGTCAAAACAGAAATCAGGTGGAAGTGGGCTTAGTGGTGCTACTTATGCTGTAGGTAACAAATACCTAACACGTCCACATGAAGGTGAAGCACCTCATTACCGAAAACTTATTGAACAAGAAATTAAAAAAGCATTGAAGGGGTGAGTAAATGGTATCAACTATTGAGATTGTAAGGTTCTTACGAACTGAGTTTCCTGAACTAAATATCTTTCCTACTGAGTACCCACTTAACTCACCTGTCAATTCTAACATAGTAGAGTTACAAGCTAACACTGAGGCTAAGGCTGGTGTGTTCCCTATGATAGTTCAAATCAAAGTTAGGGATGAACACCCTAGTAAAGCTGAGGCTACTAGTTTCGTATTTAGAAATCTATTAGAAAATAAAACTAACTTTAATATAGGTAGCGTACAGGTGATTATGGTTAAGTCTCAAAACCCTATTCCTTTGGCTATGGGTAAGGACATTAACGGTAAGTATCTGTATAGCAATAACTTTAGATTTATGATAAACGAGGGGGAATAACAAATGGCTGGAGAAAAATTAGCTGGCGTTGACGTAATAGTTAAAACTGGTACACCTGCAACTGCTGTCGGTGGACAATCAGGGGCTACACTAAATAGAACACTTAACCTTATCGAAACTACTGATAAAACAAGTGGTGGCTGGGTAACTAAGGTCGGTGGAACAAAAGAATGGTCTGTAGAAATGGAAGCATTTATGATCGTTGGAGATTCAGCGTTCACAGCTTTAAATACTGCATGGGCTAATCGTGAAGAAGTTGACGTAGAAATGGCTATCGGTTCTATTCTATTCAAAGGTAAAGCACTAATCAGTGACTTCCCTATTGAAGCACCACTTGACGACGCTGTAACTTTCAGTATCACATTAGAAGGCACAGGGGCTTTAACTGAATCTGCTGTAATCTAATTAACTTAACTCAATTTAGCTTAACACACTTTAATCACACTTTCAAGGGGGAAATTTAATCATGGCTAATGTACAACGTGGCGAGGCAAAAATCGTATTGGATAAAGAAAGAACTATCAAGTTTAACCTTAATACTCTAATCGAGGTTGAGGACAAGCTAGGACATTCTTTAGCTGAATTAGGAGATAAAATTACTATTCGTGCTATGAGAACAATGTTAACTGCTGGTCTTAAACATGAGGACGCTGAGTTAACTGAGGAATATGTTGGTTCACTTATCACTATGGATAACATGAAAGAGGTTCAAGAGGCTTTAGGTAAGGCAATGGGTGGTAACGCAAAAAACTAAATTGGGAGGAAGTGAAACAGTGGGGGTATGGGTTACTAAACCTAAAACCTGACGAACTGTTTTCACTTACCCTTCCTGAATTGTTTGATATGGTTAACGCTAAAACCGTACAACAGTATGTTGATAGTGATAAAGAATATGAACGTACTGCATGGTTCACTAGTTTACTTATGTCAGCTAGTGGTAACTATGGCAAAAAGGGTATTGACCCTAAGAAGTTATACAAAAGACAATATGACGATATGGGTAGACCACTTAATACTGTTGATATTAGAGGCGTGTTTAACCCTATTGATAAAGAGACTAAAGAAAACAAGCTGAATGAGTTATTTGCAAAATTTAATAAGTAGGGAAAGGGGTAACTAAAGTTCATAATCTGACTTTGGTTATCCTTTTTTCTTGTATAAGGGGTGGTGAATGAATGGCAACATTAGCTGATATTCTCGTAACGTTAACGTTGGATACGAGTGAATTTAATAGACAGTTACAACAGGTATCACGAGACATTCAGAACATGGGTGGAGACGTTACCAACACTATGACACAAACTGCTAACACCGTTCAGAATAGTGCTAACCAAATGGCAAACAACTTGAATAGGGTATCTGATAGTTCACGTCACTTAGCACGTACTTTAGGTACGGATATGGCAAGTCAGTTAAGGGTTCTACAGTCAGCTACTAGAGAGTTTGAGGAATTTGGAAGTGCTGGTCGTAGGGTAGGGCATGAGATTCGTGAAGAATTTTCAGCATTACCTAGACACTTACAATTGTACGCACAAAGGTTACGTGAGGCTGGACAATCCACTCAGGGGCTTGCACGACTAAATGAAATGTACGGTACTCGTATGGTTGAATCTATGAGACGTGCTAATGATTATATGCAACAAAGAACACTTCAATCCACTAGACTTATTCGTAATATGAATGAAACACCTTTAGGTGGATTATCGGCAAACTTCTTACGTCTAGGTGAGAGAATGGAGAGAACAGCACGTCAAGGTAGCGTACTTAACTTAGCTATACAGCGTGTCGGTGATCAAAATAACCTCAGGGCTTTACGTGATGAAATGAGGTACATTCAACAGGGTATCGGACGTGCTAGAGGTGCTTTCTTAGTATTCGGTATTGCTACTGCATTATCTGTAGTGGGCTTAATCAAAATGTCTAACGCTATTGATGGTCGGTTAATACCAGCCTTTGACGGTTTAAAGAAAGCGTGGACTGGTGCATTAGACCCATTTGTACGTGCCTTTACTACATTCGTTGTGTGGTTAATGAAAGGTGCTACTGCTGTAGGTAATATTATGAAGGCTTTTGCTGAGGCACACCCACAACTATCACAAATGCTTTGGGGTATCCTACTATTGACACTGGCACTAGGAACACTCTTAGCACCATTGGCTGTCGGTATAGGGCTTACAGGGGGACTTGCGGCGAGTTTCGGTGCATTGTGGACTATGATAGCACCATTTGTATTAGGTTTCCTTACTGTTGCTGGTTTCGCTTTAATCTTAGCTACTGCAATTATTGTATTGGTTGCCTCTGTCAATAACTTACTGAAACACTCTGAGGCTTTCAGAAACGCATGGTCTACTGTATGGGAGGGTGTTAAGACTGCATTTGTTGACGCTTTTGTTAAGCCTGTATCTGAGGCGTGGGGAAGGTTGAAAACATCATTCAGTAACCTTATCGCTACTGTAACTGGTGGGGCTGGAACAATGGGTAACTTGTGGAAATGGTTAGGAGATCATTTAGCTGTAATCGTAACTGGTATTGCTAACGTGGTTCTACCTATTCTTAAAGGTGCTTTCAGTATTCTAGGTACTATTGTAGTTACTGTCATTGACGGTATCATTATGGCACTTAACTGGTTAGCTGAAATGTGGAAACAACATGGTACTCAGATCATGGGTGTTATGACTATTATTTGGTCTGTGATTAAAACAGCGTTCGGTGCTATTGCTGGATTCATTATGGAAAAAATGCCTCAAATTAAGGCAATCATTAGCGACACTTTTAACGCTGTTATGGCTGTAATCGACTTTGTAATGAAGTACATTATGCCTATAGTGGTAGGTGCTTTTAAGATTATATGGTCAGTGATCAGTTTCCTAATGCCTACTATCCTATCTATCATTGTAGGAACTTGGAATAACATTAAATCTGTAATCACGTCAGCTATCAATATAGTACAAAACGTAATTCAATTATTCTCAAATATCCTAAAAGGTAACTGGAAAGGTGCATGGGAAAACGTTAAGGCTATTCTTAAAAATGCTGTGATCTTAGTTTGGAACTTAATTCAGCTTTACTTCTTAGGTAAGTTACTTGCACCACTAAGAGGGTTCGCTAAGGCTGGTATGGGACTTGTAAGAGGTGCTTGGAATGGTATCAAGGCTATTATTACTGGTGTCCTAACAGGGATACGTAGTTTCATAGTTAACATTTGGAACGCTATTAGGTCGTCTCTAAGTGGTTCATTCACAGGTATCAAAAACCTAGCTGTATCAACTTTCAACGGATTGAAGTCTGCTATCAAGGGCATTTTCAACGCTGTGAAGTCTACTGCTACTTCCGTATGGAATGGTATCAAGAACGCTATCACAAATCCTATCGAAAAAGCTAAGTCTATTGTACTGGGAATTATCAAGACTATCGTTAAGGCGTTTGCTGGTATGAAAATCTCTATTCCTAAAATCAAGTTACCTAAGGTTAGTGTCTCCACTGGTTCTGCCTTTGGTGGTAAAGTTAAATATCCTAAGTTTTCTGTAAACTGGAACGCTAAGGGTGGTGTCTTTAACGGTGCTTCAATCTTAGGTGGTGGTCAGGGCGTTGGAGAGGCTGGTGCTGAGGCTGTAATGCCTATCCAGCATAAGAGGTACATGAAACCATTTGCGAGTGCCGTAGCCTCACATTTAGCGTCTCAGGCTGGTGGTGATTCTCGTGTTAAATCCTCAGGTGGAGATAAGTACGAAATTATCTTTAATGAACCTGTGATCATTCGTGAGGACGCTGACATTCAACGTATTGTAGACGAGTTAGAAAAACGTAAACGTATTGCTGAACGTGCAAAAGGTGTATTTAGCTATTAAGCTAGTACGCCTTTTTTTATTTTAAAAAGGGGTGTAACTCAATGGCAATTAAATTTCAAAATGTAACTTTACCTAGTTATGTAAAAGTAACTGATATTAAATACTCTATATTACCGTCAATAGATCATAAGACAGAAAAGATTTATGGACGTGCTGGTACTTATGACTTTGGTATTGAACTAGGTGAAAGAAAGATAGAAGTCGAGATTATGTTATTAGGTATTGATGAACATGACGTAATCAAAAAGGCTAGGGATTTTGCTACTTACCTTTTCCATAAAGACTTACAACCTTTAATTCTATTAGATGAACCTGACAAGATGTACATGGCAAGGGTATCAGGGGAAACAAACATTCAAGAATTATTTAGTACTGGTACTGCAACTATAGTGTTTATCTGTCCTTCACCTTATGCTGAAAGTTTAACTGAAAAGACTGTTGACTGGTCGCCTGTTGACTATACACCTATCACTATCACTAACAATGGTTCGGCTGAAACTTACCCTGTAGTTGATATGACAATTAAGAGTGACACTACTTCTATTGCCATTCTTAACGCTGAGAAGTTTGTCAAGGTAGGTAGTGAGGACGTGGTTGATAAATCAAAGGTTGCTATTGACCCACTTGTACTAAATGATCTAATGGATACTTATACTGGTTGGTCACTTCATAATGTGGTTGACGGTGGGGTTGTGGCTGGTGCTTTAAGTTCTGACGGTATAGCCATTAAACAAACTAACGGTGATTACGGTACGGGTACTCAATGGCATGGAGGAAGTGGAATTAAAACACTTACAAGTGCCTTAACTGACTTTCAGGTAACTGGACGTGTTCAACTATCGGCTGGTTCTTTAAAACAGGTAGGACGAGTTGAGTTGTACCTTTTAGATACTAATAACGTAGTCATTGGTAAGGTCGCTATGGTGGACAATGCTAGTGACGGTAACTATACAAAGGCTGAGGCTAGGGCTGGTTCTTTAGCAAGTGGACATTATTTTACTAATAGCTATGGTAGCAAGAAAGGTATCTTTGCTGACTTTAACGGTATTATTCAAATGTCTAGGATTGGTCAACAGTGGTTTGCTTACTTTGCTAAGGTTGACGCTTACGGTAAGCACCATACTAAATTATCTTCCTCATGGTTTGATAGTAGGAATGACTTCTCAACTAAGCAATTAGCAAAAGTTCAGATTCATATTGCTGGTTATGGTACGCATGAACCTGTATCTGCTATGAAGTTCTTAGACCTAAAAGTATACAACAAGTCAGACAATGTTAACTATGATACACAAATTCCTATTGTGTTTAAGGCTGGTGACATTGTAACAATCGACAACCAAAAAGCAATCGTCTTAAAGAATGGTCAACCTATCTTTACTGAACTTGACCCTTCAAGTGACTTCTTTGCATTGGAAAGAGGTGCTAACGGTTTACTAGTATCTCCACCTGTGGCTGACGTGAGTATTCGATATAAGGAGAGGTGGCTATAATAGATGTTATTCATTCTTGACAATATGCAAAATACAATTGGGGTTGCTAGTAATAGCAATCCTTATTCTTTGCCTTACTACAATGACATTCACACTGAGAATTTAGAAGGGGTTAATACCTATGAGTTTCAAGTTCCTAGTGATCATGCTGACGCTAAACTTATCCTAGTTGAAGGTCACGTAATTATAAGAAACTTAGACGGTGAACATATCCTATTTACTATAAAAGAAGTGGCTGACGGTAATGATTCAGGTCGTAGAATCAAATCAGTTTTCTGTGAGGAAACAGCTATTTCAGAATTGCTAAGTGATGTACAACGTCCACAAGCATTTGAAAGTGTCACACTGGAAACTGTAGCTAGTTCAGTTATAGCTAATACAGTGGGATGGACTTTCAGTGACATTCCTTTAACTGATTCATATACTGTTGAGTTTCAAGACTACATTACTGTACTAGAGGCTTTACGTCAACTTATGGTAACTTACAGTAAGGAAATGTACTTTACTGTACAGTTAAATGGTACAAAGATCGTAGCAAAACATATCAACATTGTAGACGAACGTGGTACTAAAACTAATGTACGTTTTGACTATTCTTATGATCTAAAAGGTATTAGTCGTACTGAGAATAGTTCAAATATCGTAACAGCCTTAGTAGGTGTT
Organism: Neobacillus niacini; assembly: GCF_030817595.1. GTDB lineage: Bacteria > Bacillota > Bacilli > Bacillales > Cytobacillaceae > Neobacillus > Neobacillus niacini_G. The sequence continues at coordinate 19,093 of NZ_JAUSZN010000002.1, read as the reverse complement.
GGTAAAGGTGATAATGACGGTGTTCGTGTAAATCTAGTAACACAACCAGCTTTTGTTGATGGTGATTTATACAAAGAGGCTGGTGCTGACTGGATAGGTTCAACTAGTGCCTTACAGCGTTGGGGCAAAAATGGTCGTCATAGATTCGGTGTTTATATTGATGATGAAGCTGACACACCTGTTGAATTAGAAAGACGTACTAAGAAGGAACTTGAAAAGCGTATCACACCTGATCTACATTATTCTGCTTCGGTAGCAACTTTTGAACGGTTAACAGGATACGAGGCTAAGAAAACTCGTCTAGGTGATACTGTCTTAATTAACGATAAATCCTTTGAACCAGCTATTGTTATCAATGGTCGAGTTATGGAGGTCAAACGTTCTTACACTCGTAACGATATGGACGAACTTGACTTAGGTAAGTATAAGCCTGTCACACTTTCAGCTAATACAACGATTCGTGATTTACAAAATATCGTAAGTCGTAGTCAACAAAAGTGGGGTGTATCAAGTGAGGGTGTATTAAACTACACTTGGATAAGGTACGCTGACGATAGTTCGGGTAACGGTATGAGTGAATCACCTGAGGGTAAGACATATATTGGTATCGCACCTAACAAACTATCACCTACACCTAGTACAAATCAAATTGATTACTCGTGGTCATTGATCAAAGGTATTGATGGTTCTGACGGTCAAACACCAATTAAAGGCGTGGATTACTTTGACGGTGTGGACGGTATTAACGGTACGAATGGTGTTAGTTCTTTCCTATGGGTAAGATACAGTCAAAACGCTGACGGTTCTGCTATGACTACTTCACCTACTAACGCTAAGTATGTGGGTGTCGCTACAACTACAACAGATACAGCACCAACAGCAATCACAGCCTATAAGTGGTCACTCATGAAGGGTACTGATGGTATTGCTGGTGAGGACGGTGTTGACGGTCAGACAAGTTATCTCCACGTTAAATATAGTAATGACGGTGGTACTACATTTACTACTAATAGTGGTGAGGACGTTGGTATCTATATTGGTACTTATGTTGACTTTAATATTACTGATAGTACTAGTGTTAGTGCTTATAAGTGGAATAAAGTACGTGGTGATGATGGGTACACGCCTATCAAGGGTACTGACTACTTTGATGGTGTAGACGGTACTGACGGTACTAATGGTACTTCCAATTACCTTCATGTTCGTTATAGTACGACTTCAACAGGTACTAACATGACTACCTCACCTACTGGTGCTATTTATATCGGTATCGCTACTACTACAAGTGCAACAGCACCTACTACAGCCAGTACTTATAAATGGTCTTTAATCAAAGGTACTGACGGTGTGGCTGGTGAGAATGGTACTAACGGTCAAACGAGTTACCTTCACATAAAGTACTCTAATGACGCTGGTGTTACTTTCACAGCTAACAGTGGTGAGACACTTGGAAAGTATATCGGTATGTACACTGACTTTACACAAGCTGATAGTACCAGTGTTTCAGCCTACACTTGGAATAAGATTCAAGGTGAGGATGGGGTTGACGGTATTGACGGTACTGCTGGTGCTGACGGTATTACCTACTGGACGTGGGTTAAATACGCTGACGATGTTGTAGGAACTGGAATGTCTCAATATCCTGACGGTAAGAGGTATATAGGTCTAGCCATGAATAAACCTACTAATATAGAAAGTAGCGTAGCCACTGACTATAGTTGGTCGCCTTTATATGATAATGTTCGTGTTGGTGGGGTTAACCTTTATAGAGATTCCTATTTAAGAAAGGTTGTCGCTTACAATTCTAACACGTTAATGTCAAGAACTTTAGGAGGCATTAGTTCTGACATTGTAAAGGTTGAACCTGTTGAGGGTGCTACTGGTAGTATCGGTTTCGTTCAAAGTTCAATAGATCGTAGAATAAACTTTGCATTAGATACTGAGTACACATTGTCCTTTGACATAAGAGGTACAGTAACTAACCTTAACTACACTTACATGATGAGAAATTCTGACGAGGGTGCTAACAGTAAGTTTAATAACATGACTGTAGCCTTAAATGATGTTACTTGGACTAGAGTGGTTATGAGAAAAACAGCACCTTGGGTAACTGAGACAGGTTATATACTGATCGGTACTACTGAGAATACTGTTGGTAAGTGGTTTGAAGTTAAGAACGTTATGTTAGAGGCTGGTAATATTGATACGGATTGGTCACCAGCTATTACGGACGTTGACAATAAGATCAATGACATTGATAACCGTACTCAGCCAGCAACTATTATAAGTACAGTTATTTATGATGAAGCGTTCACTTCTATTATGTCAGACAAAGTTGACCAGCTTGACATTTCTGATATGGCTACTGGTGAAATGCTTACCAATAGTGAGGGTAGCACTAAGCTATATATTGATGGACGTTTGGACGGTGAAGGTGGAATTATTGAGGAAATCAATAAGGTATCCTCTGAGTTGACTAAAACCTCAAATGCTATTAACGCTAAGTTTGCGTCAAGTGGTGGGATTAACTTGATTAAAAACTCTATTGGTTTTGCTGATTTTGACCTATGGCTAAAGTTTGGGAATATGAAAACCATTCAGAATCAGGAACTTGAACAGTTAGGGTTTGGTTCAGGGTTCGTATCTGAAAAAGGTCTTTCAGGATATATTGAACAGACAATCCCTATCACACCTAAAAATCCTGACGGTACCCCTAAGAAACATTCCCTTTCATTTTGGTTAAAGAAAACAGTGGACAACGCTACTAATGGTTGGGCTTATGTTGAGATTTACGCTAACGGTGTTAAATTAGCGTCTGTCGGTAAGGCTAGTGGTGCTGGTACGACTAACAACAAATGGGAATTAGGTCTTTACACTTTTGATACGTCTTACAGTGAGATTAAAGTTCGTGTAACTGTTGGTTCTAATGCTGAGGCTTATTTCAGTGGGCTTATGTTGAACGTTGGTGAGGACGCTTTACAATGGCAACATGCTAATGGTGAGATTTATAACACCACTGTTCAAATGAACCTTAACGGACTAAAAGTTATTAACGGTGTGACAAAGAGTTACACCATTATGTCGGACGAGGAATTTAGTGGGTATGCTGAGGTAATTGACGAGGCTACTAACCAGCCTGTTATGAAACGAGTATTTACACTGAATGATGATACAACTGAGGTAACTAAGTTGGACGTTGAGAAGGAAATCAAGATGGATAGTCTGAGGATACTTCAAATTGACGGAAACGGTTCTAAAGGTTGGGCATGGGTAGCAAACGAATAATAACAATATTAAGGTCAGTATCAGTATTATTATTGGTACTGACTTTATTTTTAAGGGGGAAATAAACTTATGGCAAGTGGTAGCTGGAATGTCACAACAGATAACCCACGAGTAGTAGGTACGGTAACATGGTCTAGTACGGAAAACATAACTGGTAACTATTCTGACGTAACTGTCACAATGAGAATGGAAAGAAATAACACTGGTTATACAACATATGGTACTGGTACGTTTTGGATTAAGGTAAACGGTACACTGGTTCAAGCAACAAACAAAGACTACTCATGGACTTATAACTCAAACTCATTAGTTGTTACAGGTACAGTACGAGTTAACCATAATGCTGACGGTACAAAGGCTGTCAAGATCGAATGGGACGGTTCAGGTAACTCACCTATCAACTTGAACTATGGTAGTGGAACAGCAACAATGGATACTATTCCTCGTAAATCAACACTAACAGATACGACACCTAGCTTTACTGCTGGTAGTGACTTTACGATTGCTATTTCTCGTTATAGTTCATCTTTCACACATAGGGCTTATATTGATGTTCTTAATGAGGCTGGAACATGGGTAAATATCAAGTACGTGGATTTTTCAACTTCTCAGACTTCATTAAGTTCTGCTTTTTCTACCACTGATAAAACAGATATTTTTTCATATCTGAATGGACGTTCCTCAATGTCAATGAGGATTAACCTTTATACTTATAGTGGGGCTGTGGGTACAGGTAGCTTAGGTTATAACACTTATTCAGGTACAGCAACAGCACCATTAGCTAGTACTGCTAAAATCTCAAATCCTGCTGGTGTCAGTGATCTTGCTGGTCAGGAAGGTAGTACAGTATGGATTGATCAGGCAACAGTGGGTATTACCATGACAAGGTATGACAGTGAGTTTACCCATACACTTAGATTTAAAGATGGTAATACTGGTGCTATTATTCATGAGGCACTAGGGGTAACTACTGCTTATACGTGGACACTTACTGACACTAACAGGGACGCTTTATATTCTAAGATTCCTGACAGTGTTGAGTTAGATGGACAACTTGATATTCTCACTTTCTATGGTGGTAAACAGGTGAGAACTACAACTAACATTGATATAAACTACAGGGTAAGAAATTCTGCACCCATCTTTGACGGTACTGGTGTTACTTACATTGATACTAACCAAAAGTCAGGTGATGTTACTGGGGATAAAACTAGTATTGTCCAAAACGTTTCAACAGTACGTGTAACAATTCCATTGGCTAATAAAGCAAAAGAAAAAAACAAGGCTTCAATAGTTAACTATATTGCTATTCTTAACGGTGTTCAGAAAACAGCCCCTTATAGTATTACTGCTGACATTATCTTTGACTTTGGTTTTATTAACGCTGGTGTTGATCAGACACTAACGGTTAAGGCTGTGGATAGTCGTGGTTTCGAGACACCTGTTACAAAAACAGTAATTATGATTCCTTACCAGCCACCTACTTTAAGTGGTTCTGCAAAACGTAAGAATGGTTTCGATAACGAGACAACACTATTAGCTAATGGTTCTATCTCACCCGTAACTATTGGTGGGGCACAAAAGAACGCTGTAAGTGATGTTAAGTTCAGGTACAGGAAAACAACTGAGGCTACAACAGTTTCAACGTGGGTTTATACTTCTTTTGCTGAGACTGTTAGTGGTACAACTTACGTTACACCAGCCGTTCCACTTGATCTTGATAACACCTATTCCTATTATGTTGACTTCCTTGTTACTGATCTACTAGGTTCAAGGTTGCTGTCAGTTACGGTAGGTTCAGGTAAACCCATATTCTTTATTGACGCTTTAAAGAAGAATGTAGGTGTCGGTAAGTTTCCTGACAGTGGTGTAGCCTTAGACGTGGACGGTAGCATTAACGCTAAAAGTTTACGTATGACTGATGAAGGTGGAACGTCACGAGAAATCTTAAAGGCATGGGGTACTGACACTACTGGTTATGGTATCGGTGTTGTACTTCAAGGTGGGGGACAAACTGTAATCGGTGGTGGTGAAGGTGGTACAACCTTTAATACTAACTCAGGTGTACAGTCAACTGAAAATGTCATTGTAAGTTCAGACCAAAACGTAAGGCTATTTACAAACGCACAGAATGGTTGGGAAAACAGAAAAGAGTGGAACTTTGCCTCAGATGGGTATTTACACTTTCCTCGTGCTAAGTTTCCTAACGGTTACAATATGCTTTCTGTTCGTGATGGGGGTACAGCACATGATGATTACATGATGATTCAAAATATCGTAGCTACTGTAACTATCAATGCTTCAACTAATGCTTATGAAGATGTTACATTCCCTGTAGCCTTTACCTCAGCACCTATATGGATTCTTGCAACACCTATAAACAGCCAGTCATTCGCTTGGGGTGCTTCTATCTATTCCCCTTCTACTACAGGCTGTAGAGTATACCTGAGACACTTAGACGCTATCAGTTCAACAGTGAACATTGAAGTACAAATTGTAGCATGTGGAAAGAGATACTAGGAGGGGTAATTATGATAATTGAAAATGTAAAAACAACAGATAATTACTGGATTGAGGGGTTAGTTTGTTCTAACCCTTCCCCTATGGAATTGGCATTTACTGAGGGTACGTTTCACATTGAACATGGTGTTTATGACGAGGCAACTGATCAGAATGTAATGCAAGTTGAAACTGACACTTATACTAACTTTAACTTTGACGTTGTTTCTGATACTGAGTTTGACGTTATTTATGACGTTTATCTATTAGACTTACCTTCTATTAGTGGTCAGGCTGTTCATGTTGATAGAACAGAAATAGGTGGTGATCAGTTCGCTTTCTATACTGGTGAGGATAAATTAAGGTTCTTGCTAGTTTCATTCCTTGTACCAGCAAATACTACTGATCTTGCAAACGTAGAAATCAAAGTGAATCGAGTGGTGAAGAATGATGAAACTACAGGTCAATAATAAACCATTAACACCTGAGGCTAGAGGTAAGGCAAGTCAAGCTAAGGCAATGAAAGCTAAGTTCGCTAACCTTGAACAGCTTATGGACTATGTTCTTAAACTGGAAAAAAGAATTGAAGAATTAGAAAACAAAAACCTGTAAAGACAATGAAAGTCACAGCCTTAATAGTAGGTCACTTATGGAGGTGATTTACTATGAAAGCTGGTGACATTATTTTTGTACGAGGTACAGGGATTATTTCAAGACTGGTAAGGTTTTTCGATAAAGGAAAATTCAGTCATGTAGCTATCGCTGTTTCTGATACTCACGTTATTGAGGCTGATTGGTACATGAGGTCTAACATTGTTGAGTTTCATTATGAGGACTATGAAATAGTTTCACTTAACTTAACTGACAATCAAAGACAGCACATACCATTAACAGCTATTAAATATGAAGGCAAAATGTACGACTACATTCAGGTACTAGGTTATATCTTCAAAAGTCGTCTTAACAATCCTCGTCACTTAATCTGTTCTGAACTAGTTTACAACATTCTTAGTGAAGTCGGTTATATCAATGACGCTAGTTTAAGAGATATAACACCTAATGAGTTGTACGAAATTCTGAACAGACAGGGGGTGTAGACGTGCCTGAATTAGAGTTCTTAAACATGTTAGGCAAGGAAAGTATAGTGTTCGTGGCTATCATTATGGTTTGGTATCTATTCGTTAAACCAAAAGACGTACAGATCAGTAAGAAAGATGAACATATCACTGAACTGGTTGAGACTAATAGAACTATCGTTCAAGAGAATAGTAAAGAGTTAAGTAAAATCTCTAACACTATGGATAAAATCTCGACTGAATTAACAGCTTTAAATGCAAATCAGAATGAGTTGAAAGACGGTCAAGATGATTTATGGAAAGAGGTTGTCTTACTAAAAAAGGAGAGATAAATATGACATACAAAATAGCTATCTGTGCTGGTCATGGATATAACACAAGTGGAAAAAGAACACCTGATGATGAACGTGAGTGGGCTTTTAACGATAAAGTGGCTGACGCTTTTATGTCTGAAATGTCTAAGTATGCTGGTGTCGAGGTTAAACGCTTTGATGATGTAACTGGTAAAACTGACGTTTCTCTTTCAGCACGAGTTAAAGGGGCTAAGACTTGGGGTGCTGACGTTTATATCTCGTTCCACCACAACGCTAATACAGGTAAGTGGGGTAACTGGACTGGAACACAAGTACACGTCTATAAGACTAAACCTAGTGGTTCTGACAGGCTTGCTAAATTAGTTAATCCTGAAATCGTGAAGGCTTATGGCTTACGTGATCGTGGGATTATTTACAATGATCTTTATATCACTCGTGAAACTCATTGTGACGCTATTCTTATTGAAGGTGGTTTCATGGATTCCACTATTGATATTAAAAAGTTACGTAACAATACTGTACTAGCTAATGCTGGTAAAGGTGTAGCTAAGGCTGTGGCTAAATTCGGTGGACTTAAATTAAAACCAGTACCAGTACCTAAACCAGTACCTAAACCAGTACCAGTATCAAGTGGTAAAACTCACAAGGTTGTAGCTGGTGACACTCTATATAGTATCTCACGTAAGTACGGTATTTCTGTAGATAAGATTAAAGCCTATAACGGTATGAAAGATACTGTTCTTTCTATTGGTGAGGTTATTAAACTATCGGCTGTTAAAACTCACAAGATCGTTAACGGTGACACCCTTTGGGGCTTGTCTCGTAAGTACAGCTTGTCTGTTGCTGAGATCAAATCTATTAACGGTTTGAAATCTGACGTTCTAACAATTGGTGACGTTCTAACAGTTAGTAAATAGGAGGTGCAATTATGAAAAAGGTTCTTGCTAAATTGAAACAAAAGAAAGTTATCCTTGCTATCGTTTCAGGCTTACTTGTTATCCTCGTTTCTGTAGGTCTTGTTGACGGTGAAATGTCTGCTAAGATCAGTAACGTGGTTGACGTTCTAGTTGGTATGCTAGATATGATGGACGTAATAGAATAATAGTACAAGCCCACTTACTTGATTGTAGGTGGGTTACTTTTTTGTGCCTTATAGTAAGTTACTGTTACTACATATCGTAAAAAATGTGTTGACTTCGCTAGATTCCTAGTTTATATTGGATTCAGGGCAAAGAAAAAAGCACTTCCTTGAACCTAATAGTTGGTAGCTATTAGAGGAAGTACCTTAGGGCAACTCATTACATATAAGATTGTATTTTTATTTTACTATACATATACCTAAAAAACAATCGAAACCTATACTTTTTTCTTTCCTAATACAAACTAGGAGAGATATAGAATGGCACAAGAAGAATACGTAAACGTAAGAAAGAATAAGTTCACTCAGGTAGGTAATAGCTTACTGTGGGACAAGGCTGTAACACTTCAAGCAAAGGGATTACTTACTATATTCCTTTCTAATAGTGGGGATTGGAAGTTAAACATGAGAGAAGTGTTCGGACGTTCTAAGAATGGACGAGACGCACAATACAAGATCGTTGACGAACTAATTAAACATGGCTACTTCGCAAGGGTTGAATTACGTGAGGGTGGTAAGTTCGTGAAAATGGTTTACTTATTTTCAGATGATAAGGCTGACGTTACTGAGTACCTAAAACAGTTCGCTGGTAACCCTAATGCAATTATTAACCCTGATAAAAAGAAAAAGAAATCTGTGGATACTGTGGATAACTCACCACTTCCTGAAAATCAGGATACGGTGAATAATAGTCAAAAACCGTTTCCTGAAAATCAGGATACGGACATTCAGGATACGGATTCTTCGGATACGGTAAATCAGGACAATAATAATACTAACTTGAACTATACTAAAGAAAATAATACTAAAGTTAATAATATCAATCAGTCTATAGATAGTGAGTTAAATGATATTAGTAATAATGAAATGCCTATGTTAGTTAAGAAACAAATATCAGTAAATCAAAAGAGACTGATAGATGATAACATTTCAGTTATTGAAATTCTTTCTTTCTATAGTTCAACAGAAAATACGGTTATAGAGAGTGACTTCGCTGTGATCTTAGGTAATGTACTAAAGAAAACAAAGGGTAAGATCAATAACTTTCATGCTGTAATGAAGAAAGCTATAACTAACTGGTCAGACGAATATCAATATGCTAATGATGAAACAGCACCTACTATAGAAGAAACTTCATATGAACGTAAAGTACCATTCTATAACTGGTTAGAAAACTAAGGGGGCTACTATAATGTACGAACACCAATTTATGAATAAGGCATATTCCACTGGTAGAGTTGAAATAACTGTAAACGGTGAGAAAAGAGACGAACACTGTTTTTATGATAACTATGGTAAGATTCTGACAAAAGAACAAATAAAAGAACTAATGGATAAGATCAGTGGTTTCTATGAACTCTACCCTATTGAATGGATTACGGAACATAACAAGAAAATTGATAAACAAATGGATAATGAAATGAGAGGGACATATGAATTTTAAGGACTAGCCTAAGGGCTGGTTCTTTTTTTATGTTCTTTTTTAATAATCCCAATTTGAATGTCCCAATATGGTGTGATTCGGTTAGTACATAAGTGTAGGACAAACAGAAAGGAATTGATTACATTGGAAAACATATTTTCAGTATCGCATAACAAAGAAATAGATTTAGGTTCAGGTGAAACTATCAGTAACGTTTACGTTCGTGTTTATACGTCTATGTTCACGTCAGGGCTGGTCGCTAAGATGGGTGCTAATAGGTTTACTACCCTAATGGCTTTAGCGTCTTATATGGACGAGAAAGGGGAATGTTACCCTACTCAGATTCAACTTGCTGAGGCTATAGGTGTTCACAAGAATACTATCAATAAATACATTAACGAATTGATAGAGTTTGAAATTGACGGTAAGCCACTTGTCACTAGAACAAAAGTTAATCGTGGACAAGGTAACATTTCATCTTTCTATAAGATACACCCCCTGTCACAGCTTGCTAAGTTTAACGGTACTATTGAACCTGTTAATCACAAAAATGAGGAATCGTTAATCACAAGTAAAGGCACAACCACTAGTGACGTAATAAGAACTAATAATAATCAATCTAATAATATAAATAATAGTGAGGGCTTAATCACAAATTCCAATCAAGCTATTAAATACTTTCAGGAAGTATATAGAGAAGTTTATAACGTTAACTACACTGTTGGTAATTATGGTAGAGAAGGAAAGCTAATGAAAGATAAGGTTATTGTTCCTTACCCTGAAATAGCTAAAGAGATTATAGAACTAGCTGTTAAGAAATATGACGATATGTTTAAGAACCCACGTTACCCACGTCCTTCAATAGCAATGTTCTCATGGGCTGTTAATCAGATCATACCTTTAATAGAGGAAGAACGTAACTTAACTGAGGTTGCTGAACAGTCAGGCAACTTAGAGGACGAGGCTGAAAAGCGTATGTTAGAAAAGTTAGCTAAGTTAAAGTAAACAAAACTGTAAACATGTAAACAAGTATACATTAACGTACACAAAGGAGAGTTAACATGATAAACCCTAAAGTAAAAGAACAGGCATTAGAGTTAGTTGAGTTAGATAAGATTGCCTTACAGTTAATCAAAGGTGAGTTAAAAATATATGAGGTAACACATTCTTGTGAACCTGTCGAGTATTACCCTATGGACGGTTGGAAAGCATTTTCACTCGGTAGTAAGAAAATAGAAATCGAAATGTTCTTAAAGGACGGTACGAGAATCACAATCGAAAGAGAGGTTAGAAGGTAATGGAGAAAATGAACCATATATGTCAATTAGCACCCTATTGTAAAGTCGCTGGAAAAGACGGTTTCTGTAATGCCTTATGTAACCCATTCATTCTATTACATGGTGAAGGTACTAACGGACTATGGAAAGCTACTAATGTACCACGTAAGTACACTAATAGTTTCTTTCATAACCTTCCTATCAAAGAGGATAACCCTGTAGCTTACACATTCACTAAGGCTTATACAGCTAACATATTAGAGAACGTGGAAAACGGTGTTGGACTTTTCTTCTATAGTATTCCAAACGGTGATAACAGGTTAGGTACTGGTACTGGTAAGACAACTACTGCTGTGGCTATTCTTCACGAGTACTTACTTGAAAGAGTTAAGCAACAGTCAAAGGGTGGACGAGTGATCGAAACCAATCCAGCACTATTCTATAAAGCTAGTGAATTACAGACACTTTACAATTCACAGTTTCGAGGAACGTTTGATATGCAAGAAAAAGCAAGTCTCAGATATTACAAGGTTAAGAACCTGTTAATGAACGCTGAAATGTTGGTACTAGACGATATTGGTATTCGACAAAAGATAACGGACGCTTTTGAAAATGAACTAACTGAGGTTATTGATAGTCGTGATAGTAAGGTGTTAATGACAATTTACACGAGTAATCTTCCTATTGAAAAACTTGCTGATACTGTTGGTGATCGGATTGCCTCACGTATTGAAGGTATGACAGAACAAGTTTCATTCAAAGGTAAAGATCATAGAAAAGGTGGTATCCTGTAATGATAGAAAGTCAACTACTAAGTAAGGTACTGGACGAGAATAGTTTCCATTCCTTGAATAAATACAATATAGCTGAGACTGATTTTGAGGCATACTCACACGTTTATAGTTACATTAAGGGCTATGTAAGGGAATACCAACAAACGCCTGACTACAGGACTGTGGTGGCTAAATACGAGGACTTTGATTACACAGCGTCAGTAAGTGATAGTTTCGCTTACCTTGCTAAAACTCTTAAAGGTCAATCGGCTAAACGTAAGGCTGTTCTAAGACTAGCAAAGGTAAATGAAAACTTTAAGAATATGAATGGTACGGACTTTGCTAAATGGTTAAAGGACGAGGCTACAGCATTAGAGGCTATGGCTAATTCAAGTTCTAGTACAATGACAAACTATGCTACTAATGGTCAGGAACGTAAAGAATGGTATAACGAGAATAAAGAGAATCGTTCATACACTTACATTCCTACACCTTACGCTACCTTAACTGAATGGTTAGGGGGTGGCTTTGAGTTAGGTGACTACATTCTACTAATGGCTTACACAAACAAAGGTAAGAGTTGGGTAGGTTCGGACATTGGAAATACAGCACACAAGAATAACTTTGGTGTACTTCACTATTCACCTGAGTTAAGTAAAAAGCAACAGGTTTACCGTAATGATACTTTACGTGGACACTTCAATAACGTGGACATTAGACGAGGGCAATTAGAAAATGAGACGGACTATTTAGAGTACCTTAACGGATTCAATGAGGAAAACGAATGTCCTTATTACATTAAGACTATGGAGGACTTACCTAATGGTCTTAGTGCTGACGTAATCGAGGCTGACTTACAACAATTAAATGCTGACGGTAAGATCGGTTTAGTTATCATTGACGGTTTCAATCTTATGAAACACCCTAAAATTGGTCGTGACGGTATGAGTGCCACTTCAAGACAACTAAGACAAATATGGGGTAGACATAAGGTTGCTGGTCTTGTTATTCACCAAACGCCTACTAGTTCTGAAAAGGAAATGAAAACTGACGAGGACGAATTAGAGGTTGAAATTCCTTGTCCACAAGTCACTGACTACTCAGAAACGATTGCTGTTGTACAGGATAGTGCTACTGTTCTTACATTCAATCAGGTTCAAGGTCGAGGACGACTTTTATTAGCTAAGTGTCGTGAACCACACGTAGGAAAATCAATAGACTTACGTTGTAACTTCAACTTAGGGTATATCACTGAGGCTACACCAGTGGATTATTTTTAGGATAGGGCTTAATGCCTTGTCCTTTTTTTGTCTCTTTTAGTTAGTACCTAAGTGTAACTAAACTTTAGGAGGAATTTATTATGGGTTGGTTTGACAGGTATAAAGACATTAGCGTATTAGAAGGACAGGTAATTAAGGAAATCAAACAAGTGGACACTGAGGAATTGTATTTCTATATGGAGGACGGACGAGTATTTAAAATGTACCATGATCAAGATTGCTGTGAATCAGTTTACATTGAGGACATTATAGGTGATCTTGATGATCTTATCGGTACTCATATTGGACTTGCTGAGGAAGTAACTGAGGAAGGTACTGACAGTGAGTGGGGTGACAGCTTTACATGGACGTTCTATAAGATCGTATCTATTAAAGGTGCTGTTACTATTCGCTGGTATGGTTCATCTAACGGTTACTATTCTGAATCAGTGTCATTTGTAGAGATTGACGAAAATGATAACTATTAAAAGAAACGATATGGAACACGAATTACCAGTGGACGTATTAGAAGAATTAAACTTCTATGACTGGAATCGTGCCAAATTAAAGACAGATGAAATGGTGTGCTGTTCCCCTTTTAGGACGGACGGTTCACCATCTTTTTCTATTAACCTCACTACTGGACTATGGATTGACTTCGGTTCGGCTGACTTCTATAGCAAGGGAAATCTAGTAACCTTATTGTCATTCCTAAGAAACGAAACGCCTATTGAAGTTGAAAATTATTTATTAGAAAAGTACGGTATTGATCTTAGTGACGTTACCAAACTTAGTCTTAACATTGACTTTAACTTTGAAACTAAAGTTGACACTATTATTAGTATTGACGAGTATAAACAGTATGCTTATCGTTCCCCTTACCTTGCTGGACGTGGTATTAGTGAGAAGGTTCAAAGGGCTTTTAAAATAGGGTTCGATAAAAAGGCTAAGGCTGTGGCGTTCGCATGGCATGATTATAAAGGGAACATTATTAACGTAAAGTTTCGGTCAACTAAGACAAAACAATTCTTCTACTATCCTGAGGGACAAGCAATAGCAAATCATTTCTATGGTATGCACTTCATTTACAAGTTAGGAATAGAGAAGGCTTTTATTGTGGAATCGGAAATTGACGCTTTATATTTATGGTCGCATGGCTTTCCAGCAATAGCCTTAGGAAATAGTAAATTCAATGACGCTAGAAAACAATTACTCTTACGTTCCCCTATTAAAACGCTGGTTATCGCTAGTGACAATGATCAAGTAGGACGAGAAGTAAGGGACAAGATTGTTAAGGCTGTCGTGGGTTACAAGGACTTACACGAGATTGTTTTTCCTGACTATGCTAAGGACGTGAATGATCTTAAACCTGAACAGCTAAAAGAAGTATGTACGAATACAGCACAAGTACCCCTTACCTTATGGTAGGGGTTTTTTTATTTATGTGGCGTGGTGGTGTCCATATTGAATAGTAGCTATACAGTACAAAGCCCAAATGACAATTACTGCTGAAACAGCTAGAAAAGTAACAAAGATAGTAAAAGCCTTAGTTCCTGAATGTATCGAGTAGCATTGTGACTTACCCTTTTTACTGTATTTCCACCACAAATACGTAGATAACAATTCTGCTGTCTGTAAGAATGTTCGTGGATTAAAGTATGTGAAGGTTTTACCTGAATGAGTGTTTGTTACCTTCACGTAGTTTAAGTCTTTATTTCCTGACTTAGAAACAGGTGTGATGTAAATATCTGAAAACATTTTAACATTATAAAAAAATAAAAGAATTGACCCTACCAGTATCCCACCTATGAATATTAAAATGTCCCCCCCTACTATCTCATAATTGTTCAGCTTATAAATGTCGGGTGTAACAGGGTTCTTCATTAAGCCACCTCACTGATTGTCGAGAATTTCCCTATATAGCCTTTGAATATCAAGGTACAACTTGTCTTTTTGATCGTCAGATAACTTCTTATTAGTACTTATATCATACAACGTGTCGTGTAAAGTTCGGTTCTCCTTTATTTCCTCAGCAACCACTAATGGTATTCTTCCAAAACGTTCAAATAAATATGCCTCGTCCATCTTGTAAAAATTAGCAATTCTCGTAACTACTGAATCGCTAGGTTGTTTCTTATCACGTTCAACCTGAGACAAAAAGTTCTCACTTATCCCTATAGCGTCAGCTACTTCCTTCATAGATAACTGCTTTTCGGTTCTCTTTAGTCTTAGTTCTAGTCCAATGGAAATTGTTTCCCTTGTTTCCTTCATTACGGTAAAACCCCCCTTATTCTCCTAACAACTTCCAACGTAGGAAAAAACAAGTTCTAACCCAGTGGTTTAGAAAATGATATTCTTAGTTCAGGAAATAACCCACTGGTTTAGAAATTACATAGGAGTTCAGTTTCTAAATAGATGGTTTAGTTTCTGTTAGTTTAACACTTTTTAATACTTTTGTTTATTTAAAAAATATGTCATTTCTATGTCCCAAAATGTCTCTGTTTCGTTAGTACCTAATTATAAGAACAAAATAAAAAACTTAAAGGTGGAAACCAAACCATGAAAACTTACTTTGAAATTATCGAAACTAAATCTTATCGTCAACTTACTACTATTGAGAAGGAGGCAATTCAAGATCGTCAAACTCAATTAGTAACTGACTGGCAAGATGAAACTGACGTAATAACAAAGGAAGAAATCTTTGACGAATTGTACGCTTCATTCAAAGGACTAATTAAAGGAATGGCTTACAAAAAAGCTGAACGTTCTTTCTCAGTCGAAAAAGAGGACTTTGAAGGAATTATGAATCTAGTATTAGTAGAACAGCTTATCCAGTTTGATAGAAACGTAGGTGTTCCATTCCAGCCATTATTCATTAAGCATGTTGGATTCGTTTTAGGTAATATGTATCGTTCAAAAGAACAAGATATGCACGAAACTACTTATGATGAAACAAAACGTTTGGACAATCCTTCACCTGAGGACAGCACAGTAACAATGTTAGACGGATTGAATCTAACTGAGGACACTGACTTTACTGGTGACATTGCAACAAACATGATTACTGAGGAAGTATTAGATGATCTTTTCGGTCAAGATGACAAAAAGAAAACAATCATTCATATGTTCCTACAGGACTTTAAACGTAATGAAATTGTTTCGGCTGTTCAAGAATCAGGTAAGTCAACTGACAGCGTGGCGAAACAAGTTAATCGTACAGTAAAGCAATTTAGAGTACATTGCCTTAACTTACTTCAAACTAATGTGATGTAACCTAACACTATATACAATAGTATACCTTAACGAATAAAGGACACAAGAGAACCTGTGTTCTTTTTTCCATATATTTTACCAAAAAAGAATACTTGACCAATGGGATTATGTCATAAAACTATCGCCTCAATACAACAGCTTTTAATAGCTAATAGGAGGAAAACAAATGTCATTATTTACAGCAACAGGTGAACAGGCTAAGAAGTCAGCAACAACTAAGAACGTGGATTTAAAGGTGGCTTACATTCGTTTAAAAGAAAACGAGGCTGTAAGAGTACGTGTTCTAGGTGTAACTGATTATGTAGAGTACAAGGCACAAGGCGACTTTAACTTAGGTATCTACACACAGCCACAAATTGATAATGTTATTGGACAAGCAAGCCCACTAACTGTAGCAAGCAAATCAGGTATTGAAGGCTTTGAAAAGCTAGTAGCTAAGAAACGTTATATCTTCGCACTTTATGACATTGATATGAAAATGGTACGCTTTTGGGATTGTTCAAAAACTCAGGCTACTAAAATGATCGGTGACATTGAGGAATACGCTGAGAACATTGCTGAGATCGGCTTTAACTTTAAACGACAAGGACAAAAGACAGAAACGGTTTACTCATTAAACCCTATCTTGAAACTTGACGCTAAAGGCAAGGAAGGCTTTGAGGCTGGTGAAGAAGTACAAGTTACAATGAAAGACTTTGAAAGTGTACTAATTCCTCGTACTGTTGAACAGCAAATCGAGGCACTTAAACAGGCTGGTTTCCCTGTTGAAGAATACTTCACAGCACAAGAAGAAGGCGACAAAGAACCTATCGACTTTGAAGGTGAAGAAAATCCTACTGACGAATTTTAATTAAATATCTCATTCAGCTTTGGGCATACCTGAAAATGGTATGTCCTTTTTTTATGCCTTTTCGTTAGTACCTAAGTAAGAGGTGATTACATTGGAATTAAATCTAAATCTTACACTAGATGAAAACGGTGAGGAAGTTAAAAAGAAACAGGCACGAGTTAAAGAGGCTGAACGAAAAAAGGCACTAAAAGAATACCAGCCTACAATGAAAGAAATATGGTTCACTGGTTACGATACTCACACTGGTAAACGTAAAGTCGGTATCTTTCAAGCTAAGAATAGTGACGCTGACAAACAGAAACTTAAAGATGTTTACGAGGCAATAGAACAAGGTGAATTAACTAACGGTGTGGACGACTTAAAGAAGTTCTCTAAGGCACACGCTTTAAGACTGTACCAGCTATTAGTACAGAAAAGACGTACCTTCATATTAGAGAACATGGTTAAGAATACACCTGATAATTATATCCTTGCTATGGACGTAATGACTATTGGTAACATGTTAGAAGTACTGGAAAAAGAACCTATTATAGCTGTCGATACTGAGACAACAGGGCTTAACAGATATGGTCGTGACAAGATCGTAGGTGTGAGTTTCACAGCACCACAAGCTGATAAACATTGGTACATTCCTTTAAGGCATGACGAGGCAAACGCACCTTTGGAAAAAGCTAAGTATTACATTCAAAGGGTTCTTAAACTTGCTAACGATAAGATTTTTCATAACGCTACCTTTGATTTACACCAATTCATGACTGAGGGTATGAAGGTAAAAGGAAAAATACACGACACTCAGGTAATGATGGCTGTATTAAATGAAAATGAATTAAGTTATCGTTTGAAGGAATTAGTACCTAAGTACTTAAAAATAGCGTCAGATACTTTTGACAGCCTTTTCGGTAAGACACCTTTCAATGAGGTTGAACTAAAGTACGCTAGATACTATGCCTGTAAAGATACTCACGTAACATGGTTATTATATGACTTCTTAATAACTCACCTGAAAAAGCAACAGGGCTTATACAACTATTATATGCAAGTTGAACAACCACTAATCAAAGTTGTCTTTGAAATGGAACGTGAAGGATTCTATATAGATAAGGACGAGGTTGAACGTCAAAAGGTTCTACTAAGACCACAACTTGAACAGACAAAGAAAGACTTGATTGACGTGTTAGGTGACATTAACTTCAATTCACCAGCACAACTATTACCAGCCTTACAAAGAACTGTTTCCACTAAGTTACAAGGTACTGGTAAGAATGATCTTAAACCTCATAAACTGCACCCTGTCATTCAGTTACTTCAAAAGTACAAAGATGATTACAAGCAATTAACAGGGTTCGTTGAGACTATAGATAACTTCATTCAGCCTGACGGTAAGTTACATGGTTCTTTCAAACAGAACGGTGCTAGAACTGGTCGCTTTAGTTCAAGTGAACCTAACTTACAGCAACAGCCATACGAGGCACGTAAGATGTTTAGAGTTCATGAGGATTCACTTATATTAGGACTTGACTTCTCAGCACAAGAACCACGTATGTTAGCACATTACACACAAGAACCTATCTTGATTGAAAACTATAAGGCTGGTCGTGATCTTTACGCTACATTAGCTAGTGAGTTCTATGGTAAGCCATATGAAGAATGTTATAAAACGCCTGACGGTGCTGACACAAAAGAACGTAAGACTTTTAAAGTTGTCGTTTTAGCTATCATGTATGGAATGGGTGGGGGTTCATTAGGTGCTTCACTTGGAATCACTAAAAAGAAAGCTGACGAAATGATTGATACCTTCTATGAGAAGTTTCCTAAGGTAGCACTTTTTATTACAGCTAATACCATTGAAGCATGTTCTAAGGGATTCGTGGAAATGAAGTTAGGCGACTTTTCAAGAAAGAGACGCTTACCATTCCTTAGAGGTAA
>NZ_JAUSZN010000001.1:5015000-5017500 GCF_030817595.1 Neobacillus niacini | reverse complement strand
CGGCTGCTGGCACGTAGTTAGCCGTGGCTTTCTGGTTAGGTACCGTCAAGGTACCGGCAGTTACTCCGATACTTGTTCTTCCCTAACAACAGAGCTTTACGACCCGAAGGCCTTCATCGCTCACGCGGCGTTGCTCCGTCAGACTTTCGTCCATTGCGGAAGATTCCCTACTGCTGCCTCCCGTAGGAGTCTGGGCCGTGTCTCAGTCCCAGTGTGGCCGATCACCCTCTCAGGTCGGCTACGCATCGTCGCCTTGGTGAGCCGTTACCTCACCAACTAGCTAATGCGCCGCGGGCCCATCTGTAAGTGTCAGCCGAAACCGACTTTCAGCTTTTCCTCATGAGAGGAAAAGGATTATCCGGTATTAGCTCCGGTTTCCCGAAGTTATCCCAGTCTTACAGGCAGGTTGCCCACGTGTTACTCACCCGTCCGCCGCTAACCAAAAGGTGCAAGCACCTTAAGATTCGCTCGACTTGCATGTATTAGGCACGCCGCCAGCGTTCGTCCTGAGCCAGGATCAAACTCTCCAAGAAAGTTGATATAGCTCCGAAAAGTTACGTTGGCTTAGCTTTTTAATAAAAGCTAAAAAATTTGTTTGTTGACGTTCTTGTTTGTTTAGTTTTCAAAGAGCAATTTTAATAGCGACAAAAACCATCATACCATGCAACTTCATTAGAGTCAACATAAAATTTCATTTAAGTTTTTACGTTAAATACCTCACGAAGCAGCTTTTCAATAATAACACCATTGGTGTATTAATGCAATATAAAGTTTTTCGCTTTTCTCTTAAGAAGAGAATTTAAAAGACTAAAAGTCTTTCGTCTGGCAACGTCCTACTCTCACAGGGACAAAGTCCCAACTACCATCGGCGCTGAGAAGCTTAACTTCCGTGTTCGGTATGGGAACGGGTGTGACCTTCTCGCCATTGCTGCCAGACTATTTATTTTGAGGTTTCATTCCCTCAAAACTAGATAATTTCAGAAGAAGTGTGTAAAACGAGTTCGCTTTTTAAAATTGGTTAAGTCCTCGAACGATTAGTATCAGTCAGCTCCACATGTTACCACGCTTCCACCTCTGACCTATCAACCTGATCATCTTTCAGGGTTCTTACTAGCTTGACGCTATGGGAAATCTCATCTTGAGGGGGGCTTCATGCTTAGATGCTTTCAGCACTTATCCCGTCCGCACATAGCTACCCAGCGATGCCTTTGGCAAGACAACTGGTACACCAGCGGTGCGTCCATCCCGGTCCTCTCGTACTAAGGACAGCTCCTCTCAAATTTCCTGCGCCCACGACGGATAGGGACCGAACTGTCTCACGACGTTCTGAACCCAGCTCGCGTACCGCTTTAATGGGCGAACAGCCCAACCCTTGGGACCGACTACAGCCCCAGGATGCGATGAGCCGACATCGAGGTGCCAAACCTCCCCGTCGATGTGGACTCTTGGGGGAGATAAGCCTGTTATCCCCGGGGTAGCTTTTATCCGTTGAGCGATGGCCCTTCCATGCGGAACCACCGGATCACTAAGCCCGACTTTCGTCCCTGCTCGACTTGTAGGTCTCGCAGTCAAGCTCCCTTGTGCCTTTACACTCTACGAATGATTTCCAACCATTCTGAGGGAACCTTTGGGCGCCTCCGTTACTCTTTAGGAGGCGACCGCCCCAGTCAAACTGCCCACCTGACACTGTCTCCCACCCCGATCAGGGGTGTGGGTTAGAATTTCAATACAGCCAGGGTAGTATCCCACCGACGCCTCCACCGAAGCTGGCGCTCCGGTTTCTCAGGCTCCTACCTATCCTGTACAAGCTGTACCAAAATTCAATATCAGGCTACAGTAAAGCTCCACGGGGTCTTTCCGTCCTGTCGCGGGTAACCTGCATCTTCACAGGTACTATAATTTCACCGAGTCTCTCGTTGAGACAGTGCCCAGATCGTTACGCCTTTCGTGCGGGTCGGAACTTACCCGACAAGGAATTTCGCTACCTTAGGACCGTTATAGTTACGGCCGCCGTTTACTGGGGCTTCGATTCAGAGCTTCGCTTGCGCTAACCCCTCCTCTTAACCTTCCAGCACCGGGCAGGCGTCAGCCCCTATACTTCGCCTTGCGGCTTCGCAGAGACCTGTGTTTTTGCTAAACAGTCGCCTGGGCCTATTCACTGCGGCTCTTCGAGGCTATTCACCTCAAAAAGCACCCCTTCTCCCGAAGTTACGGGGTCATTTTGCCGAGTTCCTTAACGAGAGTTCTCTCGCTCACCTTAGGATTCTCTCCTCGCCTACCTGTGTCGGTTTGCGGTACGGGCACCTTTTATCTCGCTAGAGGCTTTTCTTGGCAGTGTGGAATCAGGAACTTCGGTACTATATTTCCCTCGCTATCACAGCTCAGCCTTTACGGTAAGCGGATTTTCCTACTTACCAGCCTAACTGCTTAGACGCGCATATCCAACAGCGCGCTTACCCTATCCTCCTGCGTCCCCCCATCACTCAAACGATAAAGAGGT
>NZ_JAUSZN010000001.1:4327500-4342500 GCF_030817595.1 Neobacillus niacini | reverse complement strand
TCGCTCAACGGATAAAAGCTACCCCGGGGATAACAGGCTTATCTCCCCCAAGAGTCCACATCGACGGGGAGGTTTGGCACCTCGATGTCGGCTCATCGCATCCTGGGGCTGTAGTCGGTCCCAAGGGTTGGGCTGTTCGCCCATTAAAGCGGTACGCGAGCTGGGTTCAGAACGTCGTGAGACAGTTCGGTCCCTATCCGTCGTGGGCGCAGGAAATTTGAGAGGAGCTGTCCTTAGTACGAGAGGACCGGGATGGACGCACCGCTGGTGTACCAGTTGTCTTGCCAAAGGCATCGCTGGGTAGCTATGTGCGGACGGGATAAGTGCTGAAAGCATCTAAGCATGAAGCCCCCCTCAAGATGAGATTTCCCATAGCGTCAAGCTAGTAAGAACCCTGAAAGATGATCAGGTTGATAGGTCAGAGGTGGAAGCGTGGTAACATGTGGAGCTGACTGATACTAATCGTTCGAGGACTTAACCAATTTTTAAAAAGCGAACTCGTTTTACACACTTCTTCTGATTATCTAGTTTTGAGGGAATGATACCTCAAAAACAGTCTGGTAATAATGGCGAGAAGGTCACACCCGTTCCCATACCGAACACGGAAGTTAAGCTTCTCAGCGCCGATGGTAGTTGGGACTTTGTCCCTGTGAGAGTAGGACGTTGCCAGGCACACGAAGCACAACCTGATAAAGGTTGTGTTTTTTTATATGCTCTTGAATGAAGAATTTGTTGAAGGGTGCCCGCGAGGCAGCACTTTAGGGAAAAGAGGGAACGATAGTTAGAGAATCGTGCCCGTGCGGCGAAGCTTTTAGAGAAAACGGTAACGAATAGAGGTTATTCATGCCTGCGGCAGAAACACTTTTAAGGAAAACTGTAACGAATAGTTCTTAACAATCTCCATGAAGTAAATTTTTTATAGTTGACGTAAATAAGTTAAACCGCATGTATGATTGCCTTGATTTTCAATTTTTATAAGTTAAAGGAGTCAAAACTCCCTTTTGATTCCCTTAATCAGGATTAATAAGGTGTACAGGGAATCAAAATTCCCTTTTAGTTCCCACAAGCCCGATTTTGTAAGTAAATACAGGGAACCAAAACCACCTTTTGATTCCCATGAACTTGATTTTCCGAGTATACAGGGAATCAAAGCCCTTTTTCTCCAAAGAAAAGACTGCCTATTAACTCATCAAGTACTCATAAACCAAAAATGGTCCCTTCTTCAAGGTAATTTCCAAGAAAGTCTTAATAAATGGATAATCTCGGTTTGGCATCATTTTTGTAATTTCACTCCACCACTCTGTTTCATATCTAGCAATCATACTCAAATTATAAAGCAGGAGATAATGAACCATCAGTTCAGGAAATAGAAATAAATTCTCCTTCTTAAGCGGTAGAACATAAGCGCTGGATTCTAGATTGAATTTAATCGGTGATATTCCAGAAAACTTCCTTTTATCGTATTGAAACGAGAGTCCTTCACTTAAAAATTCAATCTGATTCCCAGACTTAGATGAAAGAAAATCCTTCAATCTTTCCTCTGTCATATGATAATGATCCAGTACTTTTTCTGGTACTGCCAATTGGCCGTGCTGAGTATTATTTATGGGGGTAAAAGTGCTTTTCGACTCATGTACCATAAACAAATCATCCAATTCGGGAATGAGCTCAAGCAGCTCCTCCATTGTAATTTTATCGCCTTCCAATTGTTTCATGTGGAACATTTTTTCAGACATAAAAGGAAAAAGTCCATTTTTTTGAAACTTTACTTCATCTTGAAAAAATTGATAGTTTTGCTTTTTTCTTTTCCGTGTAGAAACACCATGTGCTAAGACGGAAGTCGTTTCCGGGTATGCTGGGTCAACCGTTAGAATGCATGCTTTAATTAAATGTACAAGACCATAAAAGAGCAGAATTGGTTTTAGGATTAGCGGTGAGTTTTCTGCCTGTAGATAATAAATTTGTCCATGCTCGAGATAATATAAAAAGGCATAACAGTTTTCATAGCTTTTTTGTTCAGGGTTTTCAATATTTCGCTTTATATAGTGGTTTTTTAGGTATAACTGGCAATGCTCTGCAGAGAAAAAACTTGCATAGCTTTTCCAGCCTTTATAGTCAACAGTCAACGGGAATCACCTTTTTCAGAAAAATTAGACTAAATCGTTCTCCTTGACAGTATTTTGTCCAATTGATAACCTACAATTAAAAAATTTTTTCCTGGAGGCCAAAAAATGTGGGAGAGTAAATTTTCAAAAGAAGGTTTAACGTTTGATGATGTCTTATTAATTCCTGGTAAATCGGAAGTACTGCCGCGTGATGTAAGTCTTCAAGTGGACTTATCGCCAACGGTAAAGTTAAACATTCCAATCATTAGTGCAGGGATGGATACAGTAACCGAAGCCGAAATGGCAATTTCAATGGCTCGCCAGGGTGGTTTAGGGATTATCCATAAAAACATGACGATTGAACAGCAAGCTGAACAGGTCGAGAAAGTTAAGAGATCAGAGAGCGGGGTAATTACGGATCCGTTTTATCTCACTCCAGAGCATCAGGTGTATGATGCCGAACATCTAATGGGTAAATACCGAATTTCAGGTGTACCAATTGTTAATAATCTTGATGAGCAAAAACTTGTCGGGATTATCACCAATCGTGATTTACGTTTTATTCAAGATTACTCTTTTAAAATCTCTGATGTCATGACTAAAGAAAACCTGGTTACGGCTCCAGTTGGAACCACATTAAAAGAGGCAGAAAAAATCCTTCAAAAATACAAAATTGAAAAACTCCCGCTAGTGGACAATCAAGGAGTATTAAAAGGGCTAATTACCATAAAGGATATCGAGAAAGTAATTGAGTTTCCTAACTCAGCAAAAGATAAGCAGGGTCGTCTGTTAGCTGGAGCTGCAGTCGGGGTTACAAAGGATACAATGCTGCGAGTTGAAAAGCTGGTAAAGGCAAACGTCGATGTTATTGTGGTGGATACTGCTCATGGTCATTCTAAGGGTGTACTTGACACCGTTAAGGAAATAAGAGACCAATATCCTGACTTAACTATTATCGCTGGTAATGTGGCTACTGCCGAGGCAACAAAGGATTTAATTGAAGCGGGCGCAGATGTAGTTAAGGTAGGAATCGGACCTGGTTCAATTTGTACTACCCGTGTAGTAGCAGGGGTAGGTGTGCCGCAGATTACCGCGGTATATGATTGTGCTACAGAGGCTAGGAAGCATGGTAGAACCATTATTGCAGATGGCGGCATTAAATATTCAGGAGATATCGTGAAGGCTCTTGCTGCAGGCGGTCACGCGGTTATGCTAGGTAGCATGCTCGCAGGTGTAACTGAAAGTCCAGGAGAAACTGAAATTTTCCAAGGACGTCGCTTTAAGGTATATCGTGGTATGGGTTCCGTTGCGGCAATGGAAAAGGGCTCAAAAGACCGTTATTTCCAGGAAGATAACAAGAAATTCGTTCCTGAGGGTATTGAAGGGCGCCTGCCTTACAAGGGACCTTTAGCGGAAACCATTTATCAATTAATCGGTGGTTTACGTTCAGGGATGGGCTATTGTGGAACCAAAGACCTAGAAGAATTAAGGAATAATGCACAATTCATTAAGATGACCGGGGCAGGTCTAAGAGAAAGCCATCCTCATGATGTTCAAATTACCAAAGAAGCACCAAATTACTCATTATCTTAATAAAAACGCAGAGAAGCACTGACTTCTCTGTCTTTTTTTTGTAAAAAGATAGTGCTATCCTCTGTCTATGATTTGAACCCCAGTTATGTTAAAATAACCGAAGTGCATAAAATCGTTGGAGGGTATTATCGTGAATAAACTTTTTTATCGAAAAATTATTGCCAGTTCATTGGCAATGATCATGTTTTTTAGCCTGTTTGCAGGCATAAATAAAGCAGAGGCGGAAACAGCATTAGATGTTAATGCATCTGGTGCTATATTAGTTGATGCAGATACCGGTATGATTCTGTACGAAAAGAATTCTGACACTGCTTTGGGCATTGCGAGTATGACTAAAATGATGACGGAGTACTTACTTCTAGAAGCCGTAAAAGAAGGCAAGGTAAAGTGGAACCAAGAGTATTTAGTATCCCCTGAAATTTCTAAGATGTCACATGATGATAGTTTAAGTAATGTCTATTTACGTGTTGAATCAAAGTATAAGGTAGAGGATCTATATGCAGCAATGGCAATAGAATCTGCGAATGCAGCGACCATGGCAATTGCTGAAATTGTTGGAGGGTCAGAGGCCAAATTTGTTGAAATGATGAATAAAAAGGCAGCAGAACTTGGTCTTGAAAAGTATAAGTTTGTAAATTCTACAGGTCTAAATAACCGCGATATTTTAAAGCATCTTCCTGAAGTAGTGGGTGACCCTGATGAGGAAAATATAATGTCTGCAAGGGATGTTGCCTCCTTAGCGTCTCACTTGATACATGATTTCCCTGAAGTTCTAAAAACATCCAGTATACCTGAAAAGATTTTTGCAAAGGGCACGGAAGATGAATTTGTAATGGACAACTGGAACTGGATGTTAGAAGGATACGAGGAACTTGCAAGTGATTACCCGAACTATCAACAATTTGTTTATGATGGTTTGGATGGTTTAAAAACGGGTTCTACCCCATTTGCAGGATACAATTTTACTGGAACAGCTATTAGAGATGGTCAACGATATATTTCTGTTGTTATGAATACTAGTTCCCAATCCGAACGTTTTAGAGAAACAAGAAAGGTTCTGGATTACGCCTTTAATAATTTTAAAAAAGAAGAAATCCTTCCAAAGCATTATCAAGTTAAAGGGAAGAAAACTTTACCAGTCATCAAAGGTAAAGAAGATCAAGTGAAAGTTTATACGAAAGAAGCCGTTAACTTGGTGGTGAAAAATGGGGAAAAGGATAATTTTAAAACCACTTTGACACTTGATAAAAAGAAGGTTAACGGTCAAGGTGAACTTACTGCACCTATTAAAAAGGGTGAAAAGGTTGGAACATTAACGCTCCAGCCTAAAGAGGCAGGAAATTTAGGATTTTTAACAAAAGAAGGCCAGATAACGGTTGACGTCATTGCGGCTGAAGATGTCGACAAGGCTAATTGGTTCGTCTTAATGATGAGAGGTATTGGCGGGTTCTTTGGAGATCTTTGGGGAGGCATTTCTTCAACGGTTAAAGGTTGGTTTTAATAGTTAGGAAATTTTTAGCAAAGGATTCTTGTCTTGACAGGAATCCTTTTTTGTTGCTTTAATGATTTTATGGAAACAATCTAATTCCGAATGAATTAACACTATTTCCTAAGTTTATACGTTGATTTTTTGTAATATTTATAAAAATGGAACTTATAAGGGGGATTTTTCATGAAAACAGGTACGGATCGAGTTAAACGCGGTATGGCCGAAATGCAAAAGGGCGGCGTCATTATGGACGTTGTTAATGCAGAGCAGGCAAGAATTGCTGAAGAGGCTGGTGCAGTTGCGGTAATGGCTTTGGAGCGTGTACCATCTGATATTCGCGCAGCTGGCGGTGTAGCTCGAATGGCTGACCCAAGAATTATTGAAGAGGTATTGAATGCAGTATCAATCCCTGTAATGGCAAAGGCAAGAATTGGCCATATTGTTGAGGCACGTGTACTTGAAGCAATGGGTGTAGACTATATTGATGAGAGTGAAGTTTTAACCCCAGCGGATGAAGAGTATCACTTATATAAAAGCGATTTTACCGTTCCATTTGTTTGCGGCTGCCGTGACCTTGGTGAGGCCGCCCGCAGGATTGGTGAGGGTGCTTCCATGCTTCGTACAAAAGGGGAACCTGGAACAGGAAATATTGTTGAAGCGGTACGCCATATGCGCAAAGTAAATGGACAAGTTCGTAAAGTAGTCGGAATGAATGAAGATGAGCTAATGACAGAAGCAAAACTATTAGGAGCACCATTTGAGTTACTTCTTGAGATCAAGCGCCTTGGCCGCCTTCCTGTTGTTAACTTTGCTGCTGGCGGTGTTGCAACGCCTGCTGATGCAGCATTAATGATGCAGCTGGGTGCGGATGGAGTATTTGTTGGTTCAGGTATCTTTAAATCGGAAAATCCTGCAAAGTTTGCTAGAGCAATCGTGGAAGCTACCACTCATTACCAAGACTACAAATTAATCGCTGAGCTTTCTAAAGAACTAGGAGCACCGATGAAGGGAATTGAGATTTCATCATTGTCCCCTGAAAACCGTATGCAGGAACGTGGTTGGTAATGGTTAAAGTAGGAGTACTTGCCTTACAAGGCGCCGTCAGGGAACATATTCGTTCTTTGGAGGAATGTGGTGCTGAGGGGATTGCCATTAAGAAGGTAGAACAGTTAAGAGAAGTAGATGGCCTCATTCTTCCTGGCGGTGAAAGCACTGCGATGAGACGCCTAATTGATAAGTATGGTTTTATGGAGGCATTAAAGGAATTTGCTGCCAAAGGTAAACCGATGTTTGGTACATGTGCTGGTCTTATTCTTTTAGCTAAAAACCTAGTTGGTCACAAGCCGCATATTGGGGTGATGGACATTACGGTCGAACGCAATTCCTTTGGACGACAGGTTGATAGCTTCGAGGCTGACCTCGCGATCAAGGATGTAGCTGACAACTTCCCTGCAGTCTTTATCCGTGCACCGCATGTCGTTGAAGCCGGAGCTGAAGTAGAAATCCTTTCAAAGCACAATGACCGTATTGTGGCAGCTCGTGAAGGACAATTCCTCGGATGTTCGTTCCATCCTGAATTAACAGACCGCCATGACATTACGGCTTACTTTGTTGAGATGGTTAAGGAAGCAAAAGCAAAACAATTTGTATAATTTGATTGCAATTGGTGGATAATTATAGTAAATTATTTTCAATAAATATTTTAAAGCAATGAGAGGAACTAGTAGCAGGAAGTTCATTCTAAAGAGAGCCGGTGGATGGTGCAAATCGGTGTTTGAAGCTTGTGAATCCCTCCTCGAGCAAGGTATGGAACGCCCGCTTAAGGGTCAGTAAGTACTTTCGGTAAAAACCGTTAATTTTTTCGAGGTGGACAGACTAAATCTGTCAACCAGGGTGGTAACGCGGGTTAACTCTCGTCCCTGTTTTTAGGGACGGGAGTTTTTTGTATTTATTTAGTGAATCCAGCTGCAGCGCCTAGGGGCTCGGGGTCATAAGCCAATCCGTCAAGAAGGTTAAAGAACAACCTTCATGCCGGCTCGTCTTATGCCTGTCGCCCCTGTACAAGGCGCTTACGCTTTATAATTTAGTTAGGAGTGGGAAGATGTTAGACATTAAATTATTACGAGCTAATTTTGCTGAGGTTAAGGAAAAGCTCCAGCACCGTGGGGAGGACCTGACAGACCTAGGAAAGTTCGAAGACTTAGATCAGCGCAGACGTGATTTAATCGTCGAGGCAGAACAATTAAAAAGCAAACGCAATGAGGTTTCCCAGCAGGTAGCTGCTTTAAAGCGTGAAAAGGCCAATGCTGACCATCTTATTGTAGAAATGCGTGAGGTTGGCGATAGGATCAAAGTATTGGATGAGGAGCTCCGCAGTGTTGAGGAAACGCTCGACTTGTTGTTAATGAGCATTCCAAATATTCCACATGAAAGTGTGCCAATTGGTGAGTCAGAAGATGATAATGTGGAGATTAAAAAATGGGGTCAAGTACGGGACTTTGAATTTGAGGCAAAGCCGCACTGGGATGTTGCGGACCATCTAGGTATCCTTGACTTTGAGCGTGCGGGCAAGGTTACAGGCAGCCGTTTCGTTTTTTATAAAGGTCTCGGAGCCCGCTTAGAGCGTGCATTAATGAACTTTATGCTTGACCTGCATGTAGATGAGCATGGCTACAAAGAAATATTGCCGCCATATATGGTAAACCGCGCGAGTATGACTGGTACAGGTCAACTTCCAAAATTTGAAGAAGATGCGTTTTTAATTGAAAGTGAAGATTATTTCTTAATTCCAACAGCAGAGGTGCCAGTTACCAACCTCCACCGTGATGAAATATTAAGCGGAGATGAGCTTCCAATCCGCTTTGCAGCCTATAGTGCATGCTTCCGTTCTGAGGCTGGTTCTGCGGGGCGGGACACACGTGGATTAATCCGCCAGCACCAGTTCAATAAGGTAGAGCTAGTGAAGTTTGTTAAGCCAGAGGATTCTTATGAGGAACTTGAAAAGTTGACAAGTGATGCGGAACGCGTGCTTCAATTACTTGAATTACCTTATCGAGTGTTAAGCATGTGTACGGGTGACCTTGGCTTTACGGCAGCAAAAAAGTATGATATTGAAGTATGGATCCCAAGCTATGGAACATATCGTGAGATTTCTTCTTGCAGTAACTTTGAAGCATTCCAAGCTCGCCGTGCGAATATCCGCTTCCGACGTGACCCGAAAGCGAAGCCTGAACATGTTCATACTTTAAACGGATCTGGGTTGGCAATTGGTAGAACAGTTGCAGCTATCTTGGAAAATTACCAGCAGGCTGATGGAAGTGTGGTAATTCCTAAGGTGTTACGTCCATATATGGGAAATAAAGAAGTTATCGCACCAGAATAAAAAAAATTAATCATGTGTTGACAGGGATAGTGGGAATGTGATATTCTATCTCTTGTCGATACGGAGGAATACCCAAGTCCGGCTGAAGGGATCGGTCTTGAAAACCGACAGGCGGGTTAAACCGCGCGGGGGTTCGAATCCCTCTTCCTCCGCCATCTATTTTATTATAATCGCGCATAAAACTGGAGATAAAATCCGTCCAAGCATTTGGACGGATTTTTTATATTTTCTTTCTAAATTGTAAAAAAAAGCCCTATTGGAATTAACCAATATGGGCTTTTGTCATATTTAATATTTCTTTCAGGCGTTCGTCCACTTCACGGCATACTCTTAATGCATCTTCTGGGCGCTTAACGACATCCGTATGATCCATATCGACGATTAGCACTTCACTGGCATTATAGTTATTAATAACCCACTCATCATAACCTTTCCAAACTTCAAAGTAATACTCTTTCAGTTCAGGATTAATTTCAAAGCTTCGGCCGCGTGCCATAATTCGATCAATGACAGTATCAAAGGAACCTTTTAAATAAACCATTAAGTCAGGAGCCTTTTTTGGAAGTTCATTTAACTCTTGCATCATGTTCTCAACAAGGTCTTCATATATTCTAAATTCAAGGTCAGAAATTCTGCCAAGATTTTTGTTTACATAAGCAAAGTACCAGTCCTCGTAGATGGAGCGATCCTGAATCGTGTAAATAGGGTCTTTCCAGCTTACACAATCCTTTACTGTTTTAAAACGTTTATTTAAGAAAAATAATTGCAAGAGAAATGGGATTCTTCTTGCATCTAATTCTTCCGGCGTTAATTCATAGTAGAGCGGAAGAATCGGATTATCATCAACAGTCTCATAAAAAACCTTACTGTCAATTCCGCTCCTTTGAAAATATGCATTTAATGTATCAGCCACACTTGTTTTACCAAGACCTATCATACCACCAATAACGATACTCACTTACATCCCCCAATTCTTATCGTGTGTTTGTCGTGCTGCTTTTCTTTAATGAGCCTATGAGCTTTTCAATAATAAAATTCAAGTCCGCTTCATTCTTTACAAAGTCTAATTCATCACCATTAAAGCGAAGAACAGGAATTTCTGGATGTGATTGCTCAAAGCGCGTTATGGTTTGTTCATAGTCAAGCGATAGCTGTTCTAAATATAGGGGACTGATATTTTTCTCTACCTCGCGTCCTCTTATTTTAATTCTCTTTAGAAGAGTATCTAAACTCGCATTTAGATAAATAATAACATTTGGCTTTGGCATGTCTTCCGTTAGGAGCTGATATATTTTATAGTATTTTTGATATTCGTCGGGGTTTAAGGTCCTCTGGGCAAAAATTAAGTTCTTTAAAATATGATAATCTGCTACAACAGCCTGACTTTTACTTAAGTAATGGGTATTAATATCCCCCAATTGCTTATAACGGTTGCAAAGAAAAAACATTTCCGTTTGGAAACTCCACTCTTCAATATTGTCATAAAATTTCCCCAAAAATGGATTTTCATCGACAATCTCTTTTAATAAAGCAAAATTAAATTGATCTGAAATGGCTTTTGCGAGAGATGTTTTACCTACACCAATCGGCCCTTCAACGGTAATAAAGGGAGTATACCCCATTTGCTGATCCTCCTTCTCCAACTGCCTGCGAATTCTATGTTTAACCAGCTATAAACCGGAAACTTTTTTCTAACGTTCTAAATGGCACAAATAATATATTATCATAATCTGACACAGGAAGGGATATGGAAATTGTAGAAGAAGAAATTTTAATGTCGAATATATGAAAAAACTGCCGAAATACGGCAGTTTATGTTATAAAAATTTATTAACCTCTTTTTACCACATTGAAATTCTCAACAATTAAAAGCCAATTCTGCGGAAATGCCAGGCCAAGCTTCCAATAACTCATCCCTCTAATACCTAATTCTTTTATCAAATTAAATTTGGCTTGGATCGAGCGGGCATCCTCAAACCAAACCTCATGCTGCTTTCCGTCTGCTGTGTATCGGAAGAAAGGTGCCTGTGCTTTTGTATCATACTGAATAGGAACGTTGTTTGCAGCAGCAAGTTCAATCGCTTGCTGCGGGCTGACGGCTTTTGCGACAGAGCCTTGAACAAAAGGAAGTGTCCAGTCATATCCATATAAGTTCTGACCCATTAAGATTTTATTCGGAGGCATTTCTGTAATCGCATATTCTAAAACCCTCCGGACCTGATCAATAGGTGAAACAGCCATAGCAGGACCACCGCTGTAGCCCCATTCATAGGTCATAATAACTACAAAATCAACGATTTGACCGTGAGCCCGATAATCATGGGCTTCATACCATGCTCCTTGTTGTGTAGCACTAGTTTTCGGTGCCAGCGCCGTTGACAATAACCAGCCTTCCCTTTGAAACCGGGCTTTTGCCTTTCTTAAAAATGTATTATAGGCTTCACGGTCTGCCGGACGTAAAAATTCAAAATCAAAATGAATATCTCTAAACCCATATTTCTTTGCAGTGGCAACAATATTATTTAAGAATCTATCTTGTACTGGAATATCATTAAGTAAAATACGACCCAATTCATTACTAAATTGATCATTTTCTTGGTTCGTTATAACCATCATTAATACATTTCGATTCGCTCTCGCGATGGCTGGAAAATTATTTAATAAGGGCTCCTTTAAAGACCCATCGCGAAGAGCTTGAAAACTGAACGGTGCAAGGTAGGTTAAATAGGGACCTGCTTCCCGTGCACTAGTTTCTAAAATAGGGGAAACACTAGTGCCTCGAGGTTCGACATAAGCATTAAATTCTCCTCTTCTTTTTGGTATCGGCGGAATATAAAGACGGAAGCCGACATAGAGTTGCTGGTTTAATGAAATACGATTAGCAGAGGCAATTTGTTGATAGGGTACACCTACTTTTTGCCCGATTGACCATAGACTATCTCCAGGCTGTACATAATAAAAACTGCCAACGATCGGAATCACCATTGCTTGACCGACGACGAGATTATTTGGATTAGGGATGTCATTTGCTTCAACTATATCATTCACTGTTGTATTGTATGCCCTTGCAATGGTTGTTAATGATTCATTTGCTCTCACAACATGAATTTGCATATCTTCCCCTCCTAAGCAACAACACTACATCTATTCTATGAGTAAGATTATGGATTCATGATATAATGGGGAAAATAGTAAGAGTCAAAATGATCATATAAGGCGGTACCCTCATGACGATAGATGAAATTTCTGATGAATTATATATGAAGGAAGCCATAAAGGAAGCGAAAAAGGCAGAAGCATTAAACGAGGTGCCAATCGGAGCCATCGTCGTAATAGATGGGAAAATTATTTCCCGAGCACATAATCTACGTGAAAGTAAACAAAGTGCGGTTGCCCATGCAGAAATTTTGGCTATTGAACATGCATGTAAGCTAGTAGGCTCATGGCGTCTGGAGAATGCGAGCCTTTATGTCACACTTGAGCCCTGTGCGATGTGCTCGGGTGCGATTATCTTATCAAGAGTCAAGAGAGTTGTTTATGGTGCTGCAGATCCAAAGGGAGGCTGTGCAGGTACATTCATGAACCTCCTGCAGGATGAACGTTTCAATCATCAAAGTGAAGTAACGAGCGGTGTACTGGAGGAAGAGTGTGGTCAGTTACTATCAGACTTCTTTCGTCAGCTTCGAGAAAAACGAAAAATAGCAAAAAAACAATCCTTACAGTAATTTACAATTGATAAAGATTGATTTTTCCCCCAAAAGTTAGTATACTAAAAAAGCGTCAGATAAAGACGCCTTAAAATTTGTTATCAACTTTGCCGTGCTAGGCGGGGAGGTAGCGGTGCCCTGTACTCGCAATCCGCTCTAGCGAGGCTGAATCCCTTCCCGAGGCTGGTATCCTGTAGGGTCCGCCTTAAGTAAGTAGTGTTGACGCCCGGGTCCTGCGCAATGGGAATCCATGAACCATGTCAGGTCCGGAAGGAAGCAGCATTAAGTGGAAGCTTCCATGTGCCGCAGGGTGGCCTGGGCCGAGCTAACTGCTTAAGCAGCGCCTATGGGTGCGAAGTCGACGGAAGGTGCACGGCAGTTTATAATGTAAAAACAACTCATTTCGAATACGAGATGAGTTTTTTTGTATTCTCTTTGATAAATAGAAAAAGGATAAGTTATAATGATTAGGAAAGAATTTTTGAAGGGGGCGATGTTTGTGGCTTATCAGGCTTTATATCGTGTTTGGCGTCCTCAGCAATTTATTGATGTAGTAGGACAAGAACATGTTACGAAAACATTGCAAAATGCCCTGCTTCAACAAAAAATTTCCCATGCCTATTTATTTAACGGGCCAAGAGGAACAGGTAAAACTAGTGCAGCCAAAATATTGGCTAAAGCAGTAAATTGTGAACGTGCGCCAATTTCTGAACCCTGCAATGAATGTGCTGCATGTAAGGGTATTACCAATGGAACTATATCAGATGTGCTGGAATTTGATGCAGCATCAAACTCCAGAGTGGAAGAAATGCGAGATGTCCTTGATAAAGTAAAGTTCGCTCCAACCTCTGTTAACTACAAGGTCTATATTATAGATGAAGTGCATATGCTATCCATTAGTGCGTTTAATGCCTTGTTAAAAACGTTAGAGGAGCCGCCAAAGCATGTCATCTTCATTTTAGCCACGACTGAGCCGCATAAAATTCCCTTAACGATTATCTCTAGATGTCAACGATTTGATTTTAGACGAATTACAGCACAATCTATAGTAAATAGAATGAAATTAATCGTTGAGGAAACAGGTGTAAAGTGTGAAGAAGACGCCTTAAAAATGATTGCTAGAGCGGCAGAAGGCGGTATGCGTGACGCATTAAGTCTTTTAGATCAAGCTATCTCTTTTAGTCACGAAGAAGTAACTGTTGAAGATGCTTTGACGGTCACCGGCTCCGTTTCGCAAGGATTTCTAAACAAGCTTGCAAGGGCCGTTATGGAAAAGGATGTAGCCAGTGGATTAGAAGCATTAGAAGAATTGTTGTTTCATGGGAAAGATCCATCAAGATTTATTGAGGACTTTATATTGTATTATCGAGATATGCTGCTATATAAAACAGCCCCAAATCTTGAAGAATCATTAGACAGAGTCTTATTGGATGAGGAATTCCGTCAAATTGCTGAGGCTGTTCCCTATGATCAGATTTATCAGCTCATTGAACTACTAAATAAGACTCAACAAGATATGCGATGGACCAACCATCCGAGAATCTTTCTAGAAGTTGCAATTGTAAAGCTGTGTCAAACGGAAGCTAAGCAGATAGAGCAAATGCCTGCTGGACAACTATCTGAGCTGCTTAAGAAAATAGAACAGCTTGAGCATGAATTACAACATTTAAAAACAAATGGTTCAGTTATGGTTCAAGAAGCAGCACCGCAGGCAGCACAAAAGCCTTCGCAAAGAAGTTCAAGAAAAGGGTTCCAGCCAGCAGTTGGAAGAATAAATGAAGTTTTAAAGAATGCAACAAAGAATGACATTAATCAAATTAAGAGTAAATGGGGCGAAATGAGAGGAAGATTAATGAAGTCTCATGCAGCCTTATTAAATGAAGCGGAGCCAGCTGCTGCTTCGGCTGATGCTTTTATTTTAAAATTTAAACATGAAATTCACTGTCAAATGGCAATGGATAATAACCGTTTTGTCGAGACGATTACTCTTGCTCTACAAGAATTAACAGGAAATAGATACCTTGTTCTAGGGGTGCCCGAAGAACAGTGGCTATCGATACGAGAAAACTTTTTAAGCACACAGCATCATGTCGAGGGAGAAGTTTCTGGATCGAACCAGGAAGAAGAGCCGCATATAGCAGAGGCAAAAAACCTGTTTGGTGCTGAATTTGTAGAAATTATTGATTAATTAATTGGAGGTTGAAAGGTTATGCGTGGTGGAATGGGTAATATGCAAAATATGATGAAACAAATGCAAAAAATGCAAAAGAAAATGGCTGAAGCACAAGAGGAGTTAGGTCAGAAAAAGATTGAAGGAACAGCAGGCGGCGGTATGGTAACTGTCATAGTAACAGGACACAAAGAAGTCGTGGATGTTCAAATCAAACCTGAAGCAGTGGATCCTGATGACATCGAAATGCTTCAAGATTTAGTCTTGGCGGCAACGAACGACGCGCTAAAAAAGGTAGAAGAGCTCACAAATAATACAATGGGCCAGTTTACAAAGGGAATGAATCTGCCTTTTTAAATAATGAAGATCCAGCATATGCGCCTTTTTAAAGGCGCATATGCTTTTCTAGGAGAGGAATAATAGAAATGCATTATCCAGAACCGATTTCTAAGTTGATTGACAGTTTTATGAAACTGCCTGGTATCGGCCCAAAAACGGCTGCTCGTTTGGCTTTTTATGTATTAAGTATGAAAGAAGATACTGTGCTGGATTTT
>NZ_JAUSZN010000001.1:4160000-4165000 GCF_030817595.1 Neobacillus niacini | reverse complement strand
ATCCTTTCTGTCTTTTTTAATCCCATTTATAAAAATGGAAAAAACTTTCTGTTGTTTGATAACACCGACGGTGTTATGATATAAAAGTCGCTCAGAAAACAACCTTATCAGTTCTAACTTAGTTCTCTAGTAAATTGGAAATATTTTATAATTGATATAGTAGTAGAAAAGCGATATACTATTATTCCTGTCACTTCGACAGATGATATTGTTCTTTGAAAACTAAACAAACAAGAACGTCAACAATCAATAAAATTTAGTTTCTTCTATAGAAACTAGCCAACGTAACAAATGAGCTAATCAACTTTCTTGGAGAGTTTGATCCTGGCTCAGGACGAACGCTGGCGGCGTGCCTAATACATGCAAGTCGAGCGAATCTTAAGGTGCTTGCAC
Source organism: Neobacillus niacini (assembly GCF_030817595.1). Taxonomy (GTDB): domain Bacteria; phylum Bacillota; class Bacilli; order Bacillales; family Cytobacillaceae; genus Neobacillus; species Neobacillus niacini_G. The sequence continues at coordinate 4,164,607 of NZ_JAUSZN010000001.1, read as the reverse complement.
CTTTTGGTTAGCGGCGGACGGGTGAGTAACACGTGGGCAACCTGCCTGTAAGACTGGGATAACTTCGGGAAACCGGAGCTAATACCGGATAATCCTTTTCCTCTCATGAGGAAAAGCTGAAAGTCGGTTTCGGCTGACACTTACAGATGGGCCCGCGGCGCATTAGCTAGTTGGTGAGGTAACGGCTCACCAAGGCGACGATGCGTAGCCGACCTGAGAGGGTGATCGGCCACACTGGGACTGAGACACGGCCCAGACTCCTACGGGAGGCAGCAGTAGGGAATCTTCCGCAATGGACGAAAGTCTGACGGAGCAACGCCGCGTGAGCGATGAAGGCCTTCGGGTCGTAAAGCTCTGTTGTTAGGGAAGAACAAGTATCGGAGTAACTGCCGGTACCTTGACGGTACCTAACCAGAAAGCCACGGCTAACTACGTGCCAGCAGCCGCGGTAATACGTAGGTGGCAAGCGTTGTCCGGAATTATTGGGCGTAAAGCGCGCGCAGGCGGTCCTTTAAGTCTGATGTGAAAGCCCACGGCTCAACCGTGGAGGGTCATTGGAAACTGGGGGACTTGAGTACAGAAGAGGAAAGCGGAATTCCACGTGTAGCGGTGAAATGCGTAGAGATGTGGAGGAACACCAGTGGCGAAGGCGGCTTTCTGGTCTGTAACTGACGCTGAGGCGCGAAAGCGTGGGGAGCAAACAGGATTAGATACCCTGGTAGTCCACGCCGTAAACGATGAGTGCTAAGTGTTAGAGGGTTTCCGCCCTTTAGTGCTGCAGCTAACGCATTAAGCACTCCGCCTGGGGAGTACGGCCGCAAGGCTGAAACTCAAAGGAATTGACGGGGGCCCGCACAAGCGGTGGAGCATGTGGTTTAATTCGAAGCAACGCGAAGAACCTTACCAGGTCTTGACATCCTCTGACACTCCTAGAGATAGGACGTTCCCCTTCGGGGGACAGAGTGACAGGTGGTGCATGGTTGTCGTCAGCTCGTGTCGTGAGATGTTGGGTTAAGTCCCGCAACGAGCGCAACCCTTGATCTTAGTTGCCAGCATTCAGTTGGGCACTCTAAGGTGACTGCCGGTGACAAACCGGAGGAAGGTGGGGATGACGTCAAATCATCATGCCCCTTATGACCTGGGCTACACACGTGCTACAATGGATGGTACAAAGGGCTGCGAGACCGCGAGGTTTAGCCAATCCCATAAAACCATTCTCAGTTCGGATTGTAGGCTGCAACTCGCCTACATGAAGCCGGAATCGCTAGTAATCGCGGATCAGCATGCCGCGGTGAATACGTTCCCGGGCCTTGTACACACCGCCCGTCACACCACGAGAGTTTGTAACACCCGAAGTCGGTGGGGTAACCGCAAGGAGCCAGCCGCCTAAGGTGGGACAGATGATTGGGGTGAAGTCGTAACAAGGTAGCCGTATCGGAAGGTGCGGCTGGATCACCTCCTTTCTAAGGATAATGCAGTCCTTGTGGACTGATAAACCGTTGACCGTTACTTGTTTGTTTAGTTTTGAGAGTGCAATTCTCTCATTATATTTTGTTCCTTGAAAACTAGATAATCGTAAGAAGAAGTCAAAGTAAAACCGAGAATCGCCATTAGTAGTTTTTCTCTCTTATTTAATAAGAGTATAACCATTTAGGTTAAGTTAGAAAGGGCGCACGGTGGATGCCTTGGCACTAGGAGCCGATGAAGGACGGGACTAACACCGATATGCTTCGGGGAGCTGTAAGTAAGCTTTGATCCGGAGATTTCCGAATGGGGGAACCCACTGCTCGTAATGGAGCAGTATCTTTACCTGAATACATAGGGTATTGAAGGCAGACCCGGGGAACTGAAACATCTAAGTACCCGGAGGAAGAGAAAGCAAACGCGATTCCCTGAGTAGCGGCGAGCGAAACGGGACATAGCCCAAACCAAGAGGCTTGCCTCTTGGGGTTGTAGGACACTCAACATGGAGTTACAAAGGAACGGGGTAGATGAAGCGATCTGGAAAGGTCCGTCATAGAAGGTAAAAACCCTGTAGTTGAAACTTCGTTCCCTCCTGAGTGGATCCTGAGTACGGCCGGACACGTGAAATCCGGTCGGAAGCTGGGAGGACCATCTCCCAAGGCTAAATACTCCCTAGTGACCGATAGTGAACCAGTACCGTGAGGGAAAGGTGAAAAGCACCCCGGAAGGGGAGTGAAAGAGATCCTGAAACCGTGTGCCTACAAGTAGTCAGAGCCCGTTAATGGGTGATGGCGTGCCTTTTGTAGAATGAACCGGCGAGTTACGATCCCATGCAAGGTTAAGTTGAAGAGACGGAGCCGCAGCGAAAGCGAGTCTGAATAGGGCGAATTGAGTATGTGGTCGTAGACCCGAAACCAGGTGATCTACCCATGTCCAGGGTGAAGTCCAGGTAACACTGGATGGAGGCCCGAACCCACGCACGTTGAAAAGTGCGGGGATGAGGTGTGGGTAGCGGAGAAATTCCAATCGAACTTGGAGATAGCTGGTTCTCTCCGAAATAGCTTTAGGGCTAGCCTCACGTTGTAAGAGTCTTGGAGGTAGAGCACTGTTTGGACTAGGGGCCCTCATCGGGTTACCGAATTCAGACAAACTCCGAATGCCAAAGACTTATCCGTGGGAGTCAGACTGCGAGTGATAAGATCCGTAGTCAAAAGGGAAACAGCCCAGACCACCAGCTAAGGTCCCAAAGTTTACGTTAAGTGGAAAAGGATGTGGAGTTGCTTAGACAACCAGGATGTTGGCTTAGAAGCAGCCACCATTTAAAGAGTGCGTAATAGCTCACTGGTCGAGTGACTCTGCGCCGAAAATGTACCGGGGCTAAACGTAACACCGAAGCTGTGGATTGACACCGTATGGTGTCAGTGGTAGGAGAGCGTTCTAAGGGCGTTGAAGCTAGACCGTAAGGACTGGTGGAGCGCTTAGAAGTGAGAATGCCGGTATGAGTAGCGAAAGATGGGTGAGAATCCCATCCACCGTATGCCTAAGGTTTCCTGAGGAAGGCTCGTCCTCTCAGGGTTAGTCGGGACCTAAGCCGAGGCCGAAAGGCGTAGGCGATGGACAACAGGTTGATATTCCTGTACCACCTCTTTATCGTTTGAGTGATGGGGGGACGCAGGAGGATAGGGTAAGCGCGCTGTTGGATATGCGCGTCTAAGCAGTTAGGCTGGTAAGTAGGAAAATCCGCTTACCGTAAAGGCTGAGCTGTGATAGCGAGGGAAATATAGTACCGAAGTTCCTGATTCCACACTGCCAAGAAAAGCCTCTAGCGAGATAAAAGGTGCCCGTACCGCAAACCGACACAGGTAGGCGAGGAGAGAATCCTAAGGTGAGCGAGAGAACTCTCGTTAAGGAACTCGGCAAAATGACCCCGTAACTTCGGGAGAAGGGGTGCTTTTTGAGGTGAATAGCCTCGAAGAGCCGCAGTGAATAGGCCCAGGCGACTGTTTAGCAAAAACACAGGTCTCTGCGAAGCCGCAAGGCGAAGTATAGGGGCTGACGCCTGCCCGGTGCTGGAAGGTTAAGAGGAGGGGTTAGCGCAAGCGAAGCTCTGAATCGAAGCCCCAGTAAACGGCGGCCGTAACTATAACGGTCCTAAGGTAGCGAAATTCCTTGTCGGGTAAGTTCCGACCCGCACGAAAGGCGTAACGATCTGGGCACTGTCTCAACGAGAGACTCGGTGAAATTATAGTACCTGTGAAGATGCAGGTTACCCGCGACAGGACGGAAAGACCCCGTGGAGCTTTACTGTAGCCTGATATTGAATTTTGGTACAGCTTGTACAGGATAGGTAGGAGCCTGAGAAACCGGAGCGCCAGCTTCGGTGGAGGCGTCGGTGGGATACTACCCTGGCTGTATTGAAATTCTAACCCACACCCCTGATCGGGGTGGGAGACAGTGTCAGGTGGGCAGTTTGACTGGGGCGGTCGCCTCCTAAAGAGTAACGGAGGCGCCCAAAGGTTCCCTCAGAATGGTTGGAAATCATTCGTAGAGTGTAAAGGCACAAGGGAGCTTGACTGCGAGACCTACAAGTCGAGCAGGGACGAAAGTCGGGCTTAGTGATCCGGTGGTTCCGCATGGAAGGGCCATCGCTCAACGGATAAAAGCTACCCCGGGGATAACAGGCTTATCTCCCCCAAGAGTCCACATCGACGGGGAGGTTTGGCACCTCGATGTCGGCTCATCGCATCCTGGGGCTGTAGTCGGTCCCAAGGGTTGGGCTGTTCGCCCATTAAAGCGGTACGCGAGCTGGGTTCAGAACGTCGTGAGACAGTTCGGTCCCTATCCGTCGTGGGCGCAGGAAATTTGAGAGGAGCTGTCCTTAGTACGAGAGGACCGGGATGGACGCACCGCTGGTGTACCAGTTGTCTTGCCAAAGGCATCGCTGGGTAGCTATGTGCGGACGGGATAAGTGCTGAAAGCATCTAAGCATGAAGCCCCCCTCAAGATGAGATTTCCCATAGCGTCAAGCTAGTAAGAACCCTGAAAGATGATCAGGTTGATAGGTCAGAGGTGGAAGCGTGGTAACATGTGGAGCTGACTGATACTAATCGTTCGAGGACTTAACCAATTTTTAAAAGCGAACT